>NZ_JAHGVE010000009.1 GCF_018835585.1 Pelorhabdus rhamnosifermentans | reverse complement strand
AGCATTTGTCTGTCGTTTTTAGCGACTCGTTTATCTTATCACAGGCATTTTATTGTGTCAATGCTTTTTTCATAACGAAAAGTCGGATTCCGACTTTTCTGTTAATTTCTTCATAACATAACTATTGCGCCAGTATATGTTATGATATAAAGAAAGGTAATTTGTTATCATCATAAATCAAGTAAAGAACGATGAAGCGCTCATAATTTTATAAATGCCATCGTGTCATACCCGATCAGGAGGAAAAAATGGACGAAAAAGAACAACAAGCTGAATTAATAAAGCTGGAAGATACACTCCAACAAATCAATAGGCAATTAGACTCAACAGCCATAGATTGCAATGATTCTCGTGTAGAACTACACAAGAATCTCACAGATTATTGGGAAAATCTTAGCGGAAACACGAGTGATGAGGCGCAACTCATTGAAGTTGTTACTCGTCAAAAAAATATCAGCGCTGTCATTCATCAGAAACATTTTCAACTACAAAAGATGGCTTCTTCCCCATATTTCGGCCGTATTGATTTTGCTGAAGAAGAAGCAGGTGTCTCACTGTTATCTGAACCGATTTATATTGGAATTGCCAGTTTAGCTAATCCTGATTCAGGTGAATTAATTATCTATGACTGGCGAACACCAATTGCTGGTATGTTTTATGACTTCGAGCGAGGCCCCGCCTTCTACCACTGCCCAGTTGGTGAAATTCGTGGCAACATTACGCTCAAACGCCAATATAAAATCATTCATGGCGAACTAAAATATATGTTTGATTCCGAAATAAAAATTGATGATGATATCCTCCAAGAAATACTCGGACGCAGTGTCGATGATAAGATGAAAACCATTGTCACGAGTATTCAACGCGAACAAAATCGTATTATCCGCGATGAAGGGCATCGCTTGCTCTTTGTTGAAGGGGCTGCTGGCAGCGGAAAAAGCTCCATTGCTTTACACCGTGTTGCCTATCTGCTTTATCGGGAAAGAAAAACAATTACAGCAAATAACATTATCATTTTTTCTCCAAATCATATTTTCAGCGATTATATTTCCAATGTTTTGCCAGAAATTGGCGAAGAAAACGTCCTACAAATAACTTTTTACGATTATATGATGCGTTTCATGACGCAACTGCCGATAAAATTTGAAGAACGTTCTGCGCAACTAGAATATCTTTTTACGAGTGTGCCCAATCATAAATTGCGCGTGCGTCAATCAGGCATTCGTTATAAATCATCCGCTGCTTTTGAAACGATTCTACAAAACTATCTGGCCTATTTAAATACTCAGGCAATGAAAAGTTATCCAAGCATAGAATTTAATGGAAAAACTATATTTAGTAAGGAAGATTGGCAAAACTATTATTTAAATCGTTTTGCTTCTCTACCACCATCTAAACGCCTCACCAAGATACGCCAGCTCATTCAAAACCGCCTACAACAATTTGTCACTAGTCTCAGACAAGAAAAAGAAACTGAAATAACAACTTCATCAGATGTAGTAAACGAAAAAGAACTAAAAGCCTTGGCAAGAATGGCAGCACGAAAAGACCTTCGCCCGATATTCGAACAAATTGAACGTTTAACAGCCTTGCCGTCGCCGCTAAAGCTGTACCGTCGACTCTTTTGTGATAAGGCCTTATTTCACCGTTTAGCCCATAACACCGTCATTCCACGCGAATGGCCTGCTATTTGCACTCAAACGCTTTCCCAATTAGATTCTGGTCAGCTTTTTTATGAAGATTCATTTTCTCTCCTTTATTTCAAAGGAATACTCGAAGGTTTTCCAGCTAATTACGACATGAAACACCTCGTCATCGACGAAGCCCAAGATTACACAATACTGCAATATAAAATTTTAGCCCGGCTCTTTCCGCACTGCTCATGGACAGTACTGGGAGATCCTGCCCAATCCATTCATCCTTGTCTTCAAGTTGCCAGTTTTAAAGAAGCAGGTCAAGCAATTGCAGTAGAAAACCCACTCATTTTAAAACTATCACGCAGTTATCGCTCAACACGAGAAATTCAAAAATTTTCGACAGAACTCCTAGGCGGCCAGCAAGTCTTAGCTAGCGTAAATCGACCTGGTAAACTCCCTGAACTCATGCACATACAAGAGCCGTCTTGCCTTACAGATAGCATCCTCCATACCATCGAAGGACTTCAAGCTGATGGTTGCCGCTCCATCGCAGTCATTTGTAAAACAGCCCAGGAGGCAGAGAAAATCTATCCCGTCCTACGCACCAAAACAAAAATGCATCTCATAGCCACTGACGATGCAACTTTTAGCCGTGGCGTTGTCGTCATTCCGACTTATCTAGCAAAAGGACTGGAATTCGATGGAGTCATTATTGTGAATGTTGATAAAAAAAGTTATGAAAGTAAAACAGATCGTCATGTTCTCTACACTAGCTGCACACGTGCTTTACATCGCCTAATTCTCTGTTATTGCAATGAAGTCTCATCATTGATCGCGGCTATTCCTCCTGAATTATATATTGAAACAAAATAATCCACATGTTAACTATTGCAACGGATTCATATTTGCTGTACCACTTGCCCCTTCATTTGGCAAAGGATAAGGAAATTGCACATATGTACTAGGAACTTCACCAACAACGACATACTCAGCAATAGGAACTTGCGTGTTCACGCTGACGCTTTTACTCACAAGAGGCACAACAATTCGAATTTGCGTAGTAGCAACTAAATAAACCATGTGACGCGTTTGATTAATACCAGCTTGTTCAAATTTATCCACAACCTGAACTTGTACAGTCCCCATCGGGATGACGGTGACGACAATTTTGGGCCCCATACTAGCGAGCAGCTGACTGCCTAATACTTGCCCAATGGGGATGGATATTTGTTCTTCCGTAATTTCTTGCAAAGCATCTTGTACCTTAATCGTCGTATCGGCAGCAAGACGGTTAAACTCCATCGTATTAGGCTGAATCAGCGCGACGCGACCTTTATTATCTAAGCGCACTTGGACAAGATTTTGGGCATCAATATTTAAGCTAGCCCGATCATTAATGACATTATTAATAACTTGCGTGGCAATTAAGGTGGCTTTTGTTTCGGCGATTGTAAGAAGTGTCGGTTTTAAATGAATTTCAATCAATCCGAGAACCGCGCCTGTAAGAACAATCAGTGCCGTAATGACAATCGTCAGATGAGAAACTCCCTTTCGTCTTCCTACGGAGAACCTCATTGTTCTCCCCCCTTGTTTCTGTTCCATAATGCCTTCTTTATGCTTAGTATATATATGATACACCAGCCATTTTGGTGCAATAAACTACTGCTTTTCGCGTAAAAAAATCGCTAATCAAATTTATAAACACGTTCTTGTATATTAATTAAGAAGCACTATTTGCCATAAATCGGCAAACAGTGCTTCTTATACTATAAACATGACTTATTTTTTCTGTTTAGCAAAAAATTTATCGGCCTAGCGGAAATGTTCAGGATGTAAGTTTTTAAATAAATTTTATGCTATAACAATCCGGTGATAACCCTTTTTGCCTTTGCGAATCAGAACACTATTATTATCAAAAAGATCGGCCGTCAGCAAGAAATCCAAATCAGTCACCTTAATATCGCCAATAGACAGCCCGCCCTGCTGAATAAGGCGGCGGCCTTCACTCTTGGTGGTAATAATGCCTGTCAGCGCCAGGACATCAATCAGTTTAGTACCTACCGTCTCAGGAGATATAGCTGCTGTGGGCGCATTATCGAGCGCACCTTTACCGCCAAACAATGCTTCAGCGGCTTGCTGAGCTTTTTCAGCTTCGGCTTCACCGTGAACCAATTTGGTCACTTCGAAAGCCAGCGTTTTTTTCGCAATATTAATATCCTTATCCTTGAAAGCTCCCAAACGCCGAACCTCATCCATCGGCAAAAAGGTCAAGAGGGCCAGACATTTTTCCACATCAGCATCATCAACATTGCGCCAATACTGATAAAAATCATAAGGCGAAGTCTTTTCGGCATCCAGCCACAGGGCGCCTTTTTCTGTCTTGCCCATTTTCCGTCCATCACTAGTTGTTAGTAGGGTAAAAGTCAATCCATAGGCGGGTTTGCTTTCTTTACGCCTAATAAGGTCTGCTCCTGCAAGGATGTTAGACCACTGATCATCGCCGCCCATTTGCATAATACAACCTAAGCGGCGGTTGAGTTCCAGAAAATCATAACCCTGCATTAACATGTAGTTGAATTCCAGGAAAGACAAGCCTCTTTCCAAACGCTGTTTGAAACATTCAGCAGTTAGCATGCGATTGACTGAAAAATGTACGCCAACATCCCTCAAGACCTCAACGTAATTAAGTTTTAACAGCCAATCGGCATTATTCAGCATCAGTGCCTTATCATCACTAAAGTCGATAAAACGCTGCATTTGTACTTTAAAGCGTTCACCATTGTTACGAATCGTCTCTTGGGTCATCATTTTGCGCATATCGCTCTTGCCTGATGGGTCTCCCACCATAGCCGTTCCGCCGCCGATAAGGCAAACAGGACGATGTCCAGCCCGCTGCATATGCGCCATGACCATCATCCCTAAAAAATGACCAACATGCAGACTATCTGCAGTAGGATCGAAACCGATATAAAAAGTAATTTTTTCTTTAGCCAAAAGTTCGGCAATTTCCTCTTCATGGGTAAGTTGTTGCACAAAACCCCGTTCTTTAAGTGTATCAAGTACCGACATTATTAGAAGACCTCACATTTATCCTATTAAAAATATTAGTTTTAATATAGCCGAATACATGCCGATTGTCAACGTTATCCTGGCATACAACAGAAAATCCATCATCAGTTGTGTCTCATGATGTTTTTTTATGATATAATATTTAACAGATTGGCACAGTAGGAGGATACACATGAACAACGGCCATAACGGTGATACTCCGCGCGAAAATCGGCGGAAAAATCCCCGTAAACCAAAATATTTTATCATCGCAACAATTATTGGTATCGTCATGCTCGTCGGCGCTAGTTTAGGCTTTCTTACAGCAAGCATTAATACCATGCCCGGCTTGAAAAACGAAATGCGACCGCCTGCCTCATCGCAAATATTTGATGCCCATGGAAATCTGATTACAACAACACGTTCCATTGAAAATCGAATTCCCGTACCCATTAGTAAAATTCCACAAAATTTACAACATGCCTTTATAGCTGCTGAAGATGCCCGCTTTTATCAACATATTGGCGTTGATCCACGCGGAATTTTGCGGGCCGTCTGGGCAAACATTACAAACCATGGGGTATCAGAAGGTGGCAGTACCATTACACAACAACTAGCTAAGAATGCACTACTTACACAAGAGCAAACATTAAAAAGGAAAATTCAAGAAGCTGTACTGGCCTTGCAGATTGAACGTCAATACAGTAAATCAGAGATTCTTGAACTTTATTTAAATCAAATCTATTTTGGCCAAGGTGCCTACGGCGTACAGGCTGCCGCACAAGTTTATTTTGGCAAAAATGTGGAAGACTTAGATTTGGCAGAATGCGCTATGCTTGCTGGAATTCCAAAAAGCCCTAATTATTATTCGCCAACAAACAACTTAAAAGCTGCTAAAGAAAGACAAAATACCGTTTTAGAACAATTAGTAAAATATGAGTACATTGATAACGCTACAGCTGCTAAAGCGCACAATGAAGAAATCAAAATCGTGTCCAAAAAAGCTGATACGCATGAAGAAACCGCTCCTTATTTTGTTGATTATGTTATTCAACAATTAATTGATAAATACGGTGCCGATGCGGTCTACAAAGATGGACTAAAGATTTACACAACGCTTGATTTAGATATGCAAAAATCAGCTGAAAAGGCGATGACAAAATTACCAACTTATCATACGGACAGCAATGGAATCAAACAGCCCCAAGGCGCATTAGTCGCCATTGATCCGCAAACAGGCTACATTAAAGCCATGGTAGGTGGTCGCGGTAATGATCAATTCAACCGCGCAGTCTTGGCTGAACGTCAGCCAGGATCAGCTTTTAAGCCTTTTGTCTATCTAGCTGCCATTGAAAGCGGCCTCACACCAGGAACAACAATTGAAGACAAACCGGTAACTTTTGGCAGTTGGTCGCCGCAAAATTACGACCGTACATTTAGTGGTAAAGTTTCACTGCGTACAGCCCTTGAACAATCGCTTAACGTCCCCACTATAAAACTTGCCAATCAAATCGGTGTTGAAAAGCCCATTTATTACGCTCAACAAATGGGTATTACGACACTTGTTACAACAGGGGCAACAAATGATCGCAACCTTTCCATGGCCATCGGAGGTTTAACAAGAGGCGTCAAACCTCTGGAGCTTGCCAGTGCTTATGGTGTCTTTGCCAATCATGGCATTCATACAGAGCCTATTGCCATTACAAAAATTGTTGACCGTAACGGTAAGATAATTGAGGAAAATATCCCCAAGGAGAAAGTTGTTGTCAATGAAAAAAGCGCTTATATCATTACAGATATGTTACGCGGTGTTATTACGCGTGGCACAGGGACAGGCGCTAATATTGGCCGCCCCGCCGCTGGAAAGACAGGAACAACCGACGATAGCAAAGATGCTTGGTTTGTCGGTTACACACCTGACCTTGTAGCTGCAGTATGGATGGGAACGGACAATGATGGAACATTATCAGGTGTAAGTGGCGGTGGTCTACCTGCTACTATATGGCGTTCCTTCATGACAGCAGCTCTCGCATCTTATCCCTCACGTGACTTTGTCCGTCCAGCCGGCATTAGCGACAGTCAATTAAGCTCGGATAATTCTTTTAAAGAAGATACGGGTAACACGACACAAGCCAAGCCCAATGGGAATAGTACAGATCAGACAACAACAGACAAAGCTAAAAATACCGGACCTAGTACGCCTGATAAAAACATTCCCACACCAAATAAACCGGAACGAGCAACAACACCTGCCCTTCCCCCACCACCGACTCGACCGGGAGATGGAAAAAGATAGCGAAAAATATTTTTGTTATTGTAAAAAAACACGCGTATTTTACGCGTGTTTTTTCTATTTCTTGCATATAAATTATAGTGTCACTGAAGTATTGTCATCAAAGAAAAAGAATAATAAAATGATAATGATAATAATCCAGATTCCATTGCCGCCTCCGCAACCAAAACCGCGTGCCATGTAAATTCCTCCCTTCCTCAATAAGGTTCACGCGAGGACGAAACCGACCGCCCTTCTAACCTTAATATATGAATATCCCCGTTAAAGTGTGTTACTCAATGAAAAATTTTTCGCATATGCCGCGGAGCTTCGGCAGCAGCGCGGAGTGACTTCATCGTACTACCAATGACTTCAGTCGCAGTTTTTACTTTTTCTACAGATGTGCTCACTGTTTCAAGCCGCTGATCCATTCGCATATTCTCACCACTCGTCAATGTCATCAGTACCATCAGTGCTTGATAAGTAAAATCAGGATTATTCACGATTTGCCTGATAAACCGTTTGGGATTGATTCCTGCTTTATTGATTGTCTTTGTTTCTATAGTCTGCTGTTGAGTGCTAGAATGTGAAACAAAGGCTGGCAAGTTCTCACCTACAGGTTCTGCTGAAACAGTACTTGTTGTTCTTTTTTTGCGCCCACGTCTCCTGAATCGCATGACTAACCTCCACCTTTTGACATTCTTTTATGCTAATTTAATATATGTACGAATAAGAAATTTGTTCAAATGTTAGACTTGAACACTCACAAATTTGCTGTTCCTGCATAAATTATTTGCATAGATAACACTATCAAAGGAGGTGTCATACTTGTTCGAACAAATGGGAAATCTCATGGATATGGTCAAAAAACTCCAACAGAACGTCAATCAAGTCCAAGAAGAATTGAAAGATGAACGCATTGTAATGACAAGCGGTGATGTCATTACAGTCACCTTAAACGGGCAGCAGGATGTGGTTGCCATTGAAATCAATCCCAAATATCTGACTGCCGAAAATGCCGTTTTATTACAAGATCTGCTTGTGGCTACATTAAATAATGCGGTAACAAAATCTCGTGAAGTCAATCAAGCGGCCCTAGGAAAACTATCCTCTGACTTAAACATACCTAAAATACCCGGTTTGTTCTAAAAAGGGGTGATAAGGATGTCCACGGAATCTCAATCTTTTCTACCAATCATAGCCCACTTGCTTGAAGCGGCTGTTGCAGATGGTAAAGGTTATGAACCAATTATTGATCTCTTGTCATTGTTATGCCTCATGACAATTGTTAGTCGCTCGCACAAACAAGAGGAGCGTACGCCAAACTTTTCAGCTGCCCCTTCTCCTTCCGTTTCAGCACCTCCATCAGCAGCAGGAAATTCATTGCAAGATACCCTTGCTAATTTGCTCAAAACCGCTTCTTCCAGCGGCGGCAACAGTGGACCCGGCCCTGAGACACTTATGACACTCTTACCCTTATTGAACAATCCACAAATTAAAGCAAAAATGACGCCTGCCAATATGGCAGCCATCATGGGTTTACTTAATCATATGGGAGCTGGAAGTTCTGACAATAAAAAAGCCGAATCAACAGCACCCAGTCCTCCGCCAGAATCTGCTGCTCCGCCAGCAGCTACAACCAATCAAAACACCCTTCCCGCAGAACCCCCTCTTGAACAAGATCCCCCTTCTTCCCGTTATTTAAATTGGAAGACGAATTTTTAATAAAAATAGCCAGTACCACATCTATAAAATGTGATACTGGCTATTTCGATCCTATCATTACACTAGTTTAACTGATGTTGCACCATCACCGCCCTCGTTCATCTCGGCAATGGCAATGTGGTTCACTGACGGATGCTGTTTTAAGTGTTCACGTAAGCCATGGCGAAGTGCACCTGTTCCTTTTCCATGAATAACAAGCACTTCATTAAGTCCGGCAAGCAGCGCCTCATCAAGGAATTTGTCAATCACTTCAATTGCCTCGTCAACCGTTGTCCCCCGCACATCTATCTGGCGAGTAACAGATGTAACGGGACTGATTTTAGACGGCTTTGTACGCCGATAGGTTCGACTTTCACGCGCCGGTTGAGCGGCCATCCGGCAGTCATTCATAGGCACCGTCATTTTCATAATACCCATTTGCAACACAAGATCATCGTGACTCATATCAAGTACGACACCTTTTTGATTTAAAGACGGCACAAAAACAGTCATACCCAGCGTGACCTTATCACGCAGCAAAACCGGCCGATCGTCATCAATATCTCCTAGGAAATTTAAATCTCCCAGCTCCGCGGATAGCTTCTGACGTGCTTGCTGTACTTTTTGCTGACGAATTTTTTGCTGATTTTCAGAAAACTGGGCTTTCAGCTCATTAATCACTTCTTCCGCTGTACGCCGAGCCTGCCGTACAATTAAAGCCGCCTCATTTTTGGATTTATCAAGCAAAGCTTTTCGCCTGGTATTGGCTGTCTCCTGCTCCCTCGCCAGCTTGGTACGTAAACTTGTTAGCTCCTGTTTTAACACCGTCATTTCTTCATTTCGCTTTGTAAATTCAAGTGTCTGCTCTTCTAATTTCGCTAAAATGCCTTCAAAATCAGCGTGACTTTGATCCATTAATTCTTTGGCTTGCTCAATTAGTTCTGACTGTAATCCAAGACGCTTCGATATGGCAAAAGCATTAGAGCTTCCTGCCATACCCATGATTAATCGATAAGTGGGGCGCAATGTTTCTACATCAAATTCCACACTAGCATTTTCAATGCCCTCATGCGAAAAAGCAAATGTTTTCAATTCGCTATAGTGAGTTGTCACGATGGTTTGACAGCCCTTCTTCTGTAAATAAGCCAAAATAGCCATCGCCAAGGCTGCGCCTTCATCTGGATCGGTCCCTGCACCAATTTCGTCAACAAGCACCAAATCATCGGCTGTAACAGCAGCTAAAATATCAACCATATGTTTCATATGAGCCGAAAAGGTACTCAAACTCTGCTCAATACTTTGTTCATCACCAATGTCAACAAAAATATTCCGAAATACTGGCATAACGGATTCAGCCATAGCAGGCAAAAACAACCCAGACTGAGTCATGAGTGAAAAAAGTCCAACTAACTTTAACGTCACTGTCTTTCCACCTGTATTCGGCCCTGTAATGAGCAGCGTCCGAAAATCCTGTCCCAGCCGAACGCTAATGGGTACAACAACGCTCGGATCAATCAAAGGGTGGCGTGCATTGACCAGATTTAAATGCCCTGCACGACTTAGCTCCGGACGATAAGCCCGCATATCTAAACTAAGCAGGGCACGTGCAAAAATCGCATCAAGAATTGCGACGTTTTCGCAGCTATCTAAAATAGCTGCTGCATCTTGACCAATACGACTGGATAAAACAGTAAGCAATCTTTCTACTTCATGTTTTTCTGCTGCTGCTAGCTGCTTAATATCATTGTTAATATTCACAATTGCCATAGGTTCGATAAATACGGTGGCACCACTACCTGACTGATCATGAATAATCCCAGGGAAATGATGACGATATTCCTGCTTGACAGGAACAACATAACGATCACCACGCACCGTTACGATGGCCTCTTGAAAATATTTTTGGTACTCAACAGAACGTAAAATACTGTCGAGACGCGTTTTGACAAGGCCCTGCTGCTCACGAATACCCCGCCGTAAGCGAGATAGTTCGACACTGGCATTATCACGAATACGAGCCTGTTCATCAATGACTTCATCAATCTTATTTTCTAGCAGCTTAAACGAAGCTAGTCGCAAAATATAAGGCTCTAAAGCGAACAATGAAATTTCAATGCGATCAAAAAATGCCTTCAACCGTCTTACTGCTGAAATGGTATTGCCTACAGCAGCAATTTCTTCAGGATCAAGAACCGATCCAAGTTCTGCGCGCTTCAATGCCGAACGGATATCGCTAATACCGCCAAAAGGTACCGTCAATTCTGACGTAAGCAGCGTGCGCGCTGCATCCGTCTCATCAAGCAGTCGCTGTACAGTGTCAAATTCGTCTGACGGCTGAAGTTGCTCCGCAATTTCCCTTCCCCAGTGACAATGCGTTCGCCCGGCTACAAGTGCTATGATTTTGGGAAATTCTAATGTACGAAAAATATCTGATTTCATCAATTACTCCTTATAAGACACCCCTAAAATAGTGTCCGCGCGTAATATTAGCGGCTTCCAGCGATTCGAATTGGCCACTTGCAAATGCCTGATGCCCATCCCCTTGGTCAATGAGCTGCCGATAAAGCTGCGTCATTTTATTCACAGCTTTCACATCCATATACTTAGCTTCAATACGTAACCGATCGACACCAATTTCGCCAAAGCGCGGCACATGAGGAATCATACTGAGTTCATTGGCATTTAAAATGTGCATGCGGCAGTATTGATCTGTTACAACTGGAAAGCGCGTATTCAGCCGATCTTTTAAATAATACTGCCCCTTAAGACAGGCTTGACTGCATTTTCTGCCGCTTGTGAGTCCGCCTAGATAACTACCAACGGCACAATACTCTGATACCATCATAGTGATATGGCCATGAACAAGACACTCAATAGGAACAGATTTGACGGCAGCTAGCCGCTCAATTTGACTGAAATTGAGTTCAGGCGACAGCGTCACCGAAGTTGCCCCTTGCTCCGTCCAAAAATCCAGAGCAACTTTATTAAATGTATTTAAAGGGTAATCGCCTTGAAAAGCAAGATCGGTGTGTTTTTTTAGCAAATAAAGTGTACCCACATTACCGATAGCGACTGCATCAGGCTGAAGATCATTAAATAATTTTAACTGTGCCAACAGAGCGGGAATTTGCCACTCCTTAACAAGGCGCGGTGTATTAAAAATAATACTGCGTCCCGCCTTGTGAACCAACTTCAGGGCTTCTTGATAATCATCAGCCGTCAAATTGTAATGACCATAGCATTCACCGCCAAGCAAGATCCCATCGGCACCAGCCTCGAGAGCCGCGCGGACTTTATCCAGGCGATCCACATTAACAACAAGCTGTGGCCTCTTCTGCTTAAGTGGCAAAGAAGGCAAAAACAACGATTTAATGGCAATGGGCTCTTGGGAAGCTGCAGGACGCCGGAAAGGGCTCAGCCTAGCTTCTTCCAACGCCTCTACGGCTTGCCTTCTCGCCTCGTTGATTTCACTGACAGGAACCATTAGTTCGCCCTCGATATGACATACAAGCCCAAGCAGCAAAAAGCCCGTCGTACCTAATCGTTCCACTTGTTTACGAAGCGTCGCTTCTGTTAAGGGACGATTACGCGCTTGTTCGCAAATAAAATTCGTCTGCGCTGTTCCCACGTAACCGTCTTCATCTGTCAAGGTAATGCTCAGAGCTTCGCCGATTTTGCCTGTCACTTCAGCATAAACGCCGACACGCTTAAGACTTTCCTGATGACTAAAGAAGGACCTGGCTCTTGCCATTAATTTAGCATCAAACGTTTTAAATACCCTGTCACTTGCCCGTACAAGAGATGGAACATTTACTGTTGCCATTGCACCCGCTGGCGCTGTTTGAACATCCTCACCATTAACAATAAGATCATGCACTGTAATATTGACACGGCCGCCAACTTTTACCCATACCTCAACAATATCACCGATAGCTAATTCTTCGTCAAGCTGAATCGTTGCTTGTTTATTTGTTCGATCGTAAGACAGAACCCGACCGAGTTTTGTGCCACGATTATTAGGGCGACGATCACTCATCATAGCCCGTCCTTGCTTTCCCTGTAAATAGGCCGTCGTAAAATCACGATTAAAAACCTGAGCCAAATCTTTTTGCACCGTATCATCAGCATTCGTTTGGCCTGAAGCAAGCACACTATTTAAAGCGCGACGATAAGAATCAACAACAACAGCGACATATTCCGGTCGCTTCATACGGCCTTCAATCTTAAACGACGTTACACCTGCGTTGACGAGCTCCGGCAATAACTCCAGCGTATTTAGATCTTTAGGACTTAGTAAATATTCGCCGGCATCTTTGCCCATAAGCACGTTGTTGCCCTTGCCATCGACAAGTTCATAAGGAAGCCGACATGGCTGAGCACATTTCCCACGATTACCACTGCGCCCGCCAATAAGGCTGCTCATCAAACATTGACCGGAATAAGAAACACAAAGAGCACCGTGAATAAATACTTCGATTTCCACGGAACTATGTTTACAAATAGTGCGAATGTCATCGAGTGACACTTCTCTGGCAAGCACGACACGGCAAAACCCAAGTGAAGCCAAATAATTGACACCAGCCAAATTATGAATCGTCATTTGTGTGCTGGCATGAAGTGGCAAATCAGGTACAACTTGTTTGGCAATCTTGGCCACTGCAATATCCTGCACAAGGATTGCATCTACGCCGATAGTATAAAGACGCCGTAAATAAGAAGCTAGCTCTTCTAATTCCGCTGTATCAATTAATATATTCACCGTAACATAAATGAGCACCTTGCGAAGATGGGCATAACGCACAGCTTCACTTAGCTCTTTATCATCAAAATTTGCTGCATAATGACGAGCACCAAAAGCCTTTCCACCTAAATAGACAGCTTGTGCACCACTTTCAACAGCAGCAACAAGAGCTTCCCAATTTCCAACAGGAGCTAATAATTCAGTCATTTCTTTCATCTCCTTCTTGCATTACAGAAAGTATGGCTGGCGTAACAGATGTTAAATCCGTAATTTGTACGGCTATTTTCTGGCAATCTTGGCCAACAATAAGTATGGGAACATCATTGAGTGTATGCGTTTTTACGGACAAATCTTCAAAATTCCCATGGTCACTCGTTAAGACCATCATACAATCACCGTGAGCCTCCTGCCAAAAACCACAGAGAAGGTCATTTAAATCCTGTACTATCTGCTCCGCCTTCAACCAATTTTGTTTATGTCCAATGCGATCTGTTTGAAAGTACTCATACATTGTTAAATCATGTTTCTTTACAATTTTCGCCAAGTTTATTCCTGCTTGCCTTGCTGAAATAACGGGGATATGACAGGCTGAAAGCATGTCATTCGTAATATCCTGATAAACAGCCTGTCCTTTCTTGAGCTCGGCAAAAGATCGTAAAAAAAGACCCGCGCCTAAAATAGTGAGTGTTGTCACGGAATGACGACGGCGCCGCTTGGCAACTAATTCAAAATAATCAGGTGAATAGGCATTCGCTGAAGTTACTCCATAACCTTGCTGCTGTAATTGCATTAAAATTCCCTGCTCGGCAATAATCTTAGCCAGCTGTGGTCCTGGAAAGGCCTGCACATGATGACCCAGTTTCTTGGCAGCATTAATGCCTGTAAATAAAGCTGTTTGTCCTGTCGCACTTTGCGGCAGTCCTGACACCCCCAGTGTAGCATCAGTTGGAACAAGACACACCTCATCACTTATGATTCGTCCGCAAGCTTTCGTTAAGGGCTGCTGTAACAAAGAATGAAAAAAGGTCGGACAAAATCGCACAAGCGGATTAATCTCACCATCTGCTTCGCCTAGTCCAAATCCATCAATAAATACTAATAAAATATGCATTTTATCTCCTCTGTCCACCCACGGAATGAAAAGAAGAAGGGGCATCCCTTCCTCATGAATGTAGCTGTTTTTCATTAGTAGACAAGGCATCAGCAGATGGCCTTTGCTGCTTGATAAGCTCAATCAGTACTGGCACATCCTTTGCAAGCTGCTCAATCTGCTTCCACTTAGCACCCACTGGACTGAAGGGATTTTCCATAATATTTGTTAGATAACTTTCAATATCCTGCTTGGTCACAGGCTCACATTGAGGTTCTTTAATCAGACTAAAAGCACCACAACTTTCGATCCGCGCCACCCTAATCTGAGGCAAATTGGTCATATCCATCCCCAGTTTATGTAACTCCTGCCGCAAGTCATCATAATTAAATTGTGTTTTAGTAAAATTTTCCCTCAAAATCTTGCCATCTTGAATAAGTGTAACAGGCGTCCCTTCAAACCATTTACGTAATACTTTATTTTTCAGCGCCAAGTGAGATAATAATTGCTGCAATGCTAAGAGTGTGACAAGTGCCTCAGCACCTGACAATAGATTTTTCCCAGATTCCATGGAAATGGTAATAAGCAAATCACCAATACCAACCATAATAACAAAATCAAAGGGAGACAATTGTCCCACAGCACGATTACCCATAAACCGTACAACCATGAGTGATGCTGTAAATAAGATAACAATTCTGATGACATAAATACCAAATTCATCATAAAAAAACATGATATCCCCCCTGTCAACTCTATTATGAGCGAACAGAGAACACCCTATACTTAATGATCTTCTTTTATCATTTTCATCAGTTGTTGATAATCTTCCTGTAGCCGTATAAATTCATCAGCAAGATTCAGAGCTGTAATAATGGCAACCATTTCTGGAGAAAAGCGAAAGTTTTTCTGAGCAACATCCTTCATCCGCTTGTCAAGCATAGCAGCCACAAGTTCGAGACGTCCTGGATCAATATCTCCCTTAATATGATAAGTTTGCCCCAACAGATTTACTGAACTCTTACAGTTTTTTGCATCCATTTTCTCACCTTTACAATTATAACATGATTAAATATAACAATAGTAAAATGATTCGACTGAATGAAACTTTTTTCCTGCCTTACAATAAAAGATGAAAAAAGCCCCAAAAAATTTGTAGCAATTTGAAACAAATTCTTTGGTAAAAATGTACCCATCTAAAAAAGAATAGGAGAATAGCCGCAGCCTTCTCCTGTTCCTTATCATTACTAACTATTCTATTTTAAAATATAGAAACACTATTCTCTTATTTTCGCACTCATGGCAACATTCACCGCATCGACAAGTGCCTTATAAAGGGGTTCCACTTCATTATCTGTCAAAGTCCGTTCCGCACTGCGATAAACGAGGGAAAAAGCCAGACTCTTGTAACCCGCCTCCACTTGCTCGCCTGTATAAACATCAAACAGACGAATATCAGTCAAAAGAGGTCCACCTGTCTTAGCAATAAACTCCGTTACTGTTTGTGCGGGCGTCTCTTGAGGCAACACAAGCGCCAAATCACGAACAATCGCCGGAAACTTCGGGAGAGGCTGATAACGCCGAACTCGCTGAGCCGCTGAAATAAGCGCATTCACTGCTAAGTCAAAGACATAGACTTTGTGCGTAATATCAAAAGCACTGATAACCTGGGGATGAACTTCACCGACAACACCGATGATCTGTCCATCACACTGAATAACCGCACATTTTCCTGGATGCATAGAATTGGTTGCTTCTTGAACAAAAGTAACATCACTGATACCCAGATCAGCAAAAACCTGTTCAACAGCGCCTTTTGCATCATAAAAATCACTTTCTTCCTTGCCTTGATTCCAACTCGTTTCAGCTCGTTTCCCCACTAAAGCACCACACAAATGAAGCGACTCATCAGGCAAAACATCAACGCCTTCATTAGGAGAAAAAACCGTACTCAATTCAAAAATTTTCAGATCATTATTTTTCCGCGATAGGTTGCGATTCACTGTTTCTAGTATGCCTGGAAGCAAGGTCGTCCGAAGATCCGAAAATTCCTCAACAATGGGATTTAAAAGCGGCACCGTCTGCCGTAAAACATCCTCTTTCGGCACAAGTAATTTGTCAAAAACACTGGGATGAATAAAGCTATATGTAATAACTTCACAAAATCCCGCTGAACAAAGGGTCCTCTTTAATTGATCACAAATTTTATTTTCAGTACTTTGGCCCCCTGAAACGATAACTCCTGAAGGAGTGGTCGCCGGAATCTGATCGTACCCTTTTAAGCGGGCCACTTCTTCGGCAATATCAGCCATACCTGTTACATCACCGCGCCATGAGGGGACAGTCACTTTGAACAGCTCCGTACCTGCCGATTCTTCGATATCAAAATCAAGTTTTTTAAGAATAACAGCCATATCACAAGCGGAGAAATTGGTACCTAAATAATTATTCACTTGCTGAGCTGTAAACGAAAACTGCCGTGGCAGCACAACATTTGGATAAGCATCCACAATACCTGTACAAACTTTGCAAGCTCCCATCTCTTCTAATAGTTGAGCTGCTCGATCCAAAGCCCCTGTGACGCGACTAACATCAACGCCTCGTTCAAATCTGCCGGAAGCTTCAGATCTTAGGCCCAATTTACGAGCCGTCCGCCGAATACGGGCACTATTAAACGCCGCAGCCTCAAGAACAACAGTCTTGCTGTTTTTTGTCACTTCACTGCATAATCCACCCATTACACCCGCAACACCTACGACGCCGCCGGCATCGGCAATGACAATCATTTCATCCGTCAGTTCACGTTTTACATCATCTAACGTCGTTACCTTTTCACCCGCTTGGGCCAGTCGAACATTCAGTTCATTTCTTGATAGCATGGCATGATCATAGGCATGCATGGGCTGCCCCTGTTCAAGCATGACAAAATTCGTTACATCAACAACATTATTAATTGAACGAATGCCCGCTGATCTCAGCCGGCGCTTGAGCCAGGCAGGGGACGGACCTACTTTTACATCCGTCAGCACCCTTACTGCATAGCGAGGACATATCTCGGGATCCGTAATATTGACAGTGATCATGCTCGATACCTTAATTTCACTTGTCTCATGAACATTCAGCATCGGTTTTTTGAGTATCCCATCTGTCAAAACAGCCACTTCCCGTGCCACACCGATCATACTAAAACAATCGGCACGATTAGGGGTCAATTCAAATTCTAAAATAACATCATCTAATCCCAGAACATGATGAATATCTTCGCCAATGGGCGTATCAGACGGCAGCAAATAAATACCGTTCTTCTCCTCTGGCAATAAGGTTTTATCATCCAAAGCCAATTCCTTTGCTGAGCACAGCATGCCGTAAGAAGTCATTCCTCTCAAATCGGCTTCTTCAATTTTCATGCCATTCGGCAAAAGCGCACCCACAAGAGCAACAGGAACAACAGCTCCTGCTGTTACATTTTTTGCCCCAGTAACAATTGTCAGTACTTCACTACCCACATCAATTTTACAGACATTTAGCTTATCCGCATGACTATGAGGATAAATTTCCTTAACCTTTCCTGTCACAACATGTTCCAAATTTTGACCTAAATGGGTCACATGTTCAACAGGAATACCTGCCATTGTTAAACTTTCTCCCAATATATCCGGATCAGCCTGAAAATCAACATATTCTTTTAACCACTCAATCGAGGCCTGCATAGAAATCCTCCTTTATATCCATCTCAATATTGTTGCAAAAACCGCACATCATTTTCAAAAAACAGTCGCATATCATCAATGCCATAACTTAGCATAGCAATCCGTTCTACACCCATACCAAAAGCAAAACCACTTACAGCCTGGGGATCATAATTATTCAATGTTAAAACATTGGGATGAACCATACCTGAACCTAAGATTTCCAGCCAGCCTGTTCCGGAACAAACACGACAGCCTTTTCCCCCACACATAACACAAGAAATATCTACTTCAGCACTTGGCTCCGTAAAGGGGAAAAAGCTCGGACGAAAGCGCACAGCAACGCTACTGCCAAAAATTTCATGAAGGAATAATTCCAGTGTACCCTTCAGATCAGAAAAGCGAATGCCCTTATCAACAACAAGTCCCTCAACTTGTTGAAACATGGGAGAATGCGTTGCATCATAATCACTGCGATAAACCTTGCCTGGAGCAATAATCCGAACAGGCGAATTGGGTTCATGAGCCTGCAATGTCCGTGCCTGAACAGGAGACGTATGGGTACGAAGCAAAATATTTTCCGTAATGTAAAAGGAATCCTGCATATCACGAGCAGGATGATCTTTCGGGAAATTGAGCATTTCAAAATTATAATAATCTTGCTCCACTTCCGGACCTTCCGCAACCTGAAAACCCAGTTTCATAAAAATATCTTTAATTCGGTTAAGCGTCAGTGACAAGGGATGCAAGTGACCGCTTGGAACCTTACGTCCTGGCAAAGAAATATCAATTTTCTCCTTAGCTAAGCGATTCTTTAACTCGCTCGCTTTCAGTTCACTTGTTTTCTCATTCAATGCACCTTCTAGCTCCGACCGAATTTCATTGACGACTTGCCCCATTTTAGGCCGCATTTCCTTACTCAAATTGCCTAAACCACGCAGTAGGACTGTTAAACTACCTTTTTTACCTAAGTACTTAACACGCACTTCCTGCAAATTTTCTACACACGTTGCTTGACTAATCTCAGTTTGTGCATCTTTACTAAGCTGTCTTAATTGCTGTTCCATAGACACCCTCCTTAACAAAATAAAAAGACTTTCAACCCCATCAAGGGGCGAAAGTCTAGCTTCCGCGGTACCACCCAAATTACTGTCTTGGTTTCCGCTAACGCTGAAAATGCGTTTGGCCTACACAAAATTTTTTCAGCCAAAATGCTCCAAAGTGAATTTCAGACAACAAGCATTAAGCACCGTTTTCAGTCCATGACGGCAACATCCCTGTACAATCTTAACTGTCTTACTCTCTTCATCATCACAACAATTATTATTGAAGTCTTAACTTCCTATACATTAAATAAGCCACAACTGAACCGGTTTCTTTAAATACCTTCCAAAAGACCTCGGCGGGGATCACCATTAGACCACACCTTTCCTGTTGACTTTAGGAAATATCAGTTATTTGAGATTATTATAGCATAGGAATCACAAGAATTCAAGCCTGATAACGTTGTCTTACAGCTTCGTACAAGACAACAGCTACCGCACTCGACACATTAAGCGATTCGGCCTTACCTAATAATGGAATATGAATATTTTGCTTACAACGTTGTAAAAGTTCTTCCCTTACACCTTGGCCTTCATTACCAAAAATAATACAAACACTTTGCCGTAAGTCCACATCATAATATAAAACAGACTCTTCAAGAGAGGTTCCATACAAAGAAATCTGATGTTCTTCTAACCAAGCCAAGGAAAGCGCCTCACTAGCAACAATAATAGGCAAATGAAATAAAGAGCCCATAGAGCCACGAACGACTTTGGGGTTAAATACATCAACAGCGTCGATAAGAATTACAGCATGGCACCCTGCGGCATCAGCTGTTCTAAGCAACGTACCTAGATTGCCAGGGTCCTGAATACCGTCGGCAAGCAACAGCAATGGTTTTCTTTTCTCATTATCCAACTGAACAGAAGGTAGTACTTCGTCAAAATCGGCAAGTTGCTGCTTGGCCACAGCCACAACGCCCTGGGGATTTTTTGTATCACAAATTTTTTCCGCCATTGCTACTGAAATCTGATAAAGAGGACCTTTTTTTTCCAACTGAGTGATTAAATTTCGTCCCCTGTCTGTTGATGTCATTTCAGGTGTCACAAAAGCAAAAGCCATCTGCCAATTAGATTGAACAAGCTCTTCTACTAAACGAATACCTTCTAATAAAAACAGGCCCGATTCATCGCGATACTTTTTCTGTTTCAGCGAAGCTGCTAGCTTGACCCACTGATTTTGCGTGCTTTGAATGGATTCCATCATAATTCCTCCTGTTGCTAAAAAAACGCTGAAGTGATATCTTAAATACGCTCAAGAAATCATATTACTATAAGCGAAAGTCAAGTAGAATGTTGGAGCGCCTGCAATACGATTTCTGTACCGTTTCAGCTTATAATTTCTATACTTAGAAAAAAAGGATCTGCTTATGCAGACCCTTTCTTGATAACAACATATTGTTTGCTTAGATATTTTCTTTGGCTGTAACAACAAGCTGTTCAAAAGCAGTCATATCGTTAACAGCAATATCAGCAAGCATTTTACGATTGACTTCTACACCAGCCTTTTTGAGGCCATTAATCATCTGGCTGTAAGAAATACCTTGTGTGCGGGCAGCTGCATTAATACGGGCGATCCACAATCTACGGAATTCCCCTTTTTTCGCACGACGGTCACGACGAGCATAATACAATGCTTTCATTACCGTTTCATTGGCCTTTTTAAACAGTTTACTTTTCGATCCTCTATAGCCTTTCGCTAACTTAAGAATCTTTTTATGACGACGATGTGCAGTCACGCCTTTTTTTACTCTTGGCATGTGCGATCCCTCATTTCAATGTAAATTTTATGCGTAAGGCAACATTTTTACTACGCGATCATAATCTGATTTGCTAACAAGCGTAGCTTTGCGTAAATTACGTTTACGGGCTGGAGATTTTTTCTCCAGGATGTGACTTTTAAATGCTTTAGAACGTTTAAATTGACCGCTTCCGGTAATATTAAACCGCTTGGCCGCACTTCTACGTGTTTTCATTTTAGGCATAGCGAGAATCCCCCTTAATTAATTATGTTGCTTTGGAGCGACAATCATAATCATATTTTTTCCCTCAAGTTTTGGTTCGCGCTCAACATTGACTGTTTCTTTTAATATATCAGCCATTTTGACAAGCAACTGTCTACCAAGCTCAGGATGCGAAAGTTCACGACCGCGAAACATGATCGTTACCTTCACTTTATCTCCGTCAGCTAAAAAGCGCTGCGCATTTTTTAGCTTGACATCAAAATCATGGTCTTCAATACCGGGACGAAGTTTTACTTCCTTCAAAGAAACAATTTTTTGCTTCTTTTTTGTTTCTTTGTCCCGTTTCTGTTGTTCGTATTTAAATTTTCCAAAATCCATAATACGACAAACGGGTGGTTTAGCTGTTGGTGCCACTTCCACAAGATCAAGCTGTTGTTCACCAGCTAATCGAATAGCTTCTCGAGCGAGCATAATACCAAGCTGTTCACCAGTATCGCTGACAACCCGTACTTCCCTGACACGGATCTCCTCATTCACCCTCAAACTATCTTTGCTAATTATCATTCACCTCTTTCAAATCAATATAAAAAAGCGGGTGGCATTTTCCACCCGCATAGTAACACTCTCGTATTGACTAGCAAACCTTACGAACAACAGGTTGTAAGGTGAGAAGCGGATGGCTTCTGCTTAACGATTCATTTATTGACTTGTTAATGTTATCATTTACTTTTTGTTTTGTCAAGATTTATTCTTGACTTCTATGCTTTTTTTTCAGCAATTTCCTGTTTTACCAAGGCTGTAAAAGTCGCTACATCCTGTGCGCCAATATCGCCTTCACCACGTTTTCTGACAGCAACAAGGCCACTCTCCATTTCCTTGTCCCCTACAACAAGCATGTAAGGAACTTTGTGCAGCTGTGCTTCTCTAATCTTATAACCGATTTTTTCACTGCGATCATCAACAGTGACGCGGAGACCTTCTTTGCGCATTTTTTGCGCGAGTTCAGCCGCATAACCTGCCTGACGATCCGTAATAGGCAGAATCTTGACTTGCACAGGCGCCAGCCATACAGGAAAAGCTCCAGCATAATGTTCAATCAAAATCCCCATAAACCGCTCTAAGCTGCCATAGACAACACGATGAATCATCACAGGACGATGTTTCTGACCGTCTTCGCCAATATAGGTTAAATCAAATTTTTCCGGCATAAGCATATCCAGCTGAATCGTACCACATTGCCAAGTCCGACCAATGGAATCTGTCAAATGGAAGTCAATTTTAGGACCATAGAAAGCGCCGTCACCTTCATTGACTTTATAAGTCATTTTGCGATCTTCCAGTGCCTCACGCAACGCATTCGTTGCTGTCTCCCAAACTTCGTCTGAACCCATAGCATCATCAGGACGCGTGCTCAGTTCAGCATGGTAAGTCAATCCAAAGACACGATAAACTGTATCAAAAAGGTCAATAACCTTTTGAATCTCTGTTTTAATTTGTGACGGTAGCATAAAAATATGAGCATCATCTTGCGTAAAGCTTCTTACACGCATCAAGCCGTGTAAGGTACCTGACAGTTCATGACGGTGAACCTGACCCAATTCGCATGTTCTCAGTGGCAAGTCACGATAACTATGCTGCTGCGTACGGTAAACTAAGATGCCGCCTGGACAGTTCATGGGTTTTACTGCATAGTCCTCGCCATCAATTTTGGTAAAATACATGTTTTCGCGGTAATGATCCCAATGACCCGATTGCTGCCAAAGTGACTGATGCAAAATCATGGGTGTTTTGATTTCTTCATAACCATATTCAATATGCAATTTCCGCCAGAAAGATTCGAGTTCATTGCGAATAACCATTCCGTTGGGATGAATGAAAGGAAACCCAGGACCTTCTTCTTGAATGCTAAATAGGTCTAATTCACGGCCTAGTTTGCGGTGATCTCGTTTAGCTGCCTCTTCAAGCATGGTCAGATAAGCATCTAAATCGGCTTTTTTCTCAAAGGCCGTACCATAAATACGTTGCAGCATTTTACGTTTTTCATCGCCGCGCCAGTAAGCGCCAGCCAAACTTTGCAATTTTATCGCTTTTAGCCGTCCTGTGGAAGGCACATGAGGGCCTGCACAAAGATCAACAAAATCACCTTGGCGATACATAGAAATCTGAGCATTAGCAGGTAAATCATTAATAAGTTCTAATTTATAGTTCTCACCAAGTTCTTTAAATACTTGAATAGCTTCTTTCCGACTCACATCACTACGCTCAATAGGCAGATTTTGTTTTACGATTTTTTCCATTTCAGTTTGAATTTTCACAAGATCATCAGGTGTAAAGGTATGTTCTGTGTCAAAATCATAGTAAAATCCGTTAGCAATAGCAGGTCCAATGCCTAACTTGACATCAGAGAACAAGTGTTTCACAGCTTGAGCAAGCAAATGGGAACCACTATGTCGCAGAGCGTCCTTGCCTTCTTGATCTTCAAAAGTAAAAAACTCAATTTTTCCACCTTCCGTCAAATTGTGCATCAAATCAACAAAAGTGCCATTCAGTTTTGCAACAAGTGCTGCTTTAGCCAAACTGCGGCTAATGGACTGGGCTGCAGCAAGAACGCTTGTTCCTGACTCCACTTCCCTTACACTGCCATCTTTTAAAATAAGCTCAATCTTTGCCATTTTAACTCCTCCTGTAAAGTACAGTAAAAAATAAAAAACCCTCAATCCCAATAGGGACGAGAGTTAAATACCCGTGGTTCCACCCTGATTACGCCAAGAAAATGGACGTAGCTCATAATTTAGTAACGAAAATTACTCCGGCTTCTTATACTCAAATTTCCAAGAAGCAGTTTCGAGGGGGTAACAACGAACATAAAGCAAAAATGCTTACAGCCACGGCATCTATTCTCTGGTGCTACTTTGTTTGTTATCATATCCTCGGCATTACTTTTGTTTATGGATTTGTTCTCAATTATAAAACGAATGAACACGAAAGTCAATGTATAACTATCTTACTTTATATTAAGACTTTGGCTGAAGTTGATTGGCATAAACGTTGCGGCACAGATCGCAACCGTCACATACAATCACGCGACCATCAAAGACGCTTTTAATTGTCATAATAAGCTCCTCAGACATACTTGGATGAATCAAATGCAGCATAACCGTATAGGGTGCAAGCGTAATGAGCGAGCTAATTAAAAGATCTTGATAACTCATTCCTTCCCGATCCACATTTTCAATGGAACGACTACGAATCACCTCACCTTTCGAATCAAGAATTTTAAAATTGCCACTCGCCATCATAACCACATGAACTTCTTCCATTTTAGGTTGCTGCACATCGACAAAATAACGCAACACGCGGATAAATTCTTGGTATTCCAGTTCCATCATAAAATCATCTACGGCCTTATCAACAGCCTCCATCATATGTTTCCGATATTCTTTCAACCGAAAATTAATGAATCCCTCTAAAACAATGTCATGGGAATTTTCCAAATAATCCAGCATTTTTTCAGCAATATATTGTCGCCGCGTGGGAAGATTAAACTCTGTACAATTGGCAACATCATGGTCATAACGACTCACGACACTTTCAAAAACCTGCTGTCGTTCCTTGTCACTAAAATAAACATACTCCCGTTCAATCATCCGTTTAATTAACCTTTTTTCTTCTACACGCACAACATGATCTGCCAAAAGCTTCACTGCCATTTTTTTTATCTGCCCTTTAACTTGTTCATAATTGCGAAAGGACAACTCTCCTTCATTGACATAATAGCCAATAAATCGGTAACTGCCCTTGACTACATCCTCTATAACAACAACATATCCACTATATCCTAAGCTTTCACAAAGATCTTCCATTTTTTTCTTTAGCTTGTCATTTTCCTCATCACAATCCTTAAACCCAATTGTTAGAAGTTTCACCGCCTTCACTCCCTTCGTGCTAATAGTATATGTCTTTCATTAGCATTGCATACGAAATAGGCGTCAAACCTCTAACAGGTTATTTTTCGATTACGGAAAGTTGCTTCTGAACCGCATCATACCAGTCATCACGACCTGAAAGAGTCAGTTTCCATTCCACATCTTGTATACTATGAATAATAAGAACATTTGGAATGAAACGAAATGTTTTTTCACGACGTACTTCATCAATATGAACCAGCGATAGATCAGTAAAATGCTTATGCGCTTGATCTAACAAGTACCCAACAAAAACTAACCTTTCATTTGTCAAATAAAAAGCGCCATTCAGAACGGTTCCCTCAATGGCCAAATTACATAGGTCTTTTTTAAGAATTTTCTCGTTTTCAAGCATGTTAAATGAATACATCACAAGCCTCCTTAATTGCATCTTACATTGCTCAATGTTTCGCGATATCGCTAAAAAAATCCTGGGGGTTTTTATACAACAAGCGAAGAACCTGCAATATTTCATCAAATTCAGCTTATCTAATCATTGTACATGCGACTACTTGCCTAACTGATCAAAACCAGCATCAAGTAACGTCGCTGCTTCTCCCCATATATCCTCGCTATTTAAAACCACGGCAATGAGTTGCACTCCATTTCGTTTGGCTCCCGCAACTAAACAACGCCCCGCCGATTCTGTCCACCCCGTTTTAACGCCATTGGCTCCATCATACTGGGTCAAAAGTTTGTTCGTATTTTCAACTTGATGACCCGGCATTGAATAAGATCGCGTCTGAATAATGCGGCGAAACCACGGATTAGTATAGCCGTGAGACGCTATGACAGCCAAATCATATGCTGTTGTATAGTGATTGTCATCAGGCAATCCATTAGGATTAGCAAAATGCGTATCAGTAGCCCCTAATAAGTGAGCTTTCTCTGTCATCAATTTTGCGAAATCCCCTGGTGATCCTGAAATATGCTCAGCAATGGCTACTGCTGCATCATTACCTGAGACAAGCATCATGCCAAAAAGCATATCGATTTCTCTCATTTTTTCTCCAGTCCTCAAATCGAGACTAGAACCTTCCGTATTTGCCGCCTCAGCACTGACTAATAAGTCATCATGTATATCGCTTTCTTCTAATGCCGTAATGAGCGTCATGATTTTCGTCGTACTTGCCGGATAGGCACGCTCGTGAGCATTTTTCTCATATAAAACTTTTCCTGTAGAAGCATCCATAACAACTGCGTAGTGCGCCGTAATAGCTGCTGCCGCCGCTACGGGCTGTATCATGAGGATAAAACAAATAAACCATAACCAATTTCTTAATTTAATCATTTCCTTAGTCCCTTCTAAAATAATTACAATTGCTTATGTTTTTTTAACCATTTTCGTGCCGCTACTGTTAACTCTTGACGTTCATTTGAAAGCATTCCATCTTGAACACGTAATAGCAATCCTTTGAGACATGGGCCAATAAGCCTTCGCTCAGTTTCTTCTTGAAAAATATCGTCAACAACAAGTCGCAATTCACGCGAATGAACAGGCATAGATTGTAAGATATCGGCAAGAATCAGTAAAAATTTTTCACGTTCATGCTCATGACCAAACTGCCTTCCAGTAGCCTTAGCATCAGCAGCACAAAGAACAGCTAATTGGTCAAAAGCTTCATGCATTTCTTCTGCTGTACGAAACAAGCCGGAACGAGCTTCTTCCCTCACCCAGTGTTTCAAACTCGTCAGACCCTGTCCATCTAATACACTGTTAAAATTCATATGAAACCGCATGTGGTTGAGTACCAGCCAAACGACACGAGTTCTAAACCGAGCAGGTAAATCCAGACGTTTTAACATTTTTTCGGCAAGCACAGCTCCCTGACGATCATGACCATGATCGGTGGGCTGCCCCGCTTGATTTTGACCCCGCACACCTTGCCGTCCTTTAGCCACATCATGAAGAAGCGCCGCCCAACGCAAAACAAGTTTTGGCGGCACAGCTTGTACAGCAGCTAGTGTATGCCGCCAAACATCATGAACATGATAAGCAGGATTTTGCGGTACATCTACAAGGTCACCCAGTTCAGACAAAAGGGGAACGGGGTGATAAACGCCTTGCACCTTGATCCGGCACTCTTCTAAAATCAAGCCTGCATGAACAAGTATCCCAAGTCCAACATCAGGCTGATCAGCAATTAAGGTTAGCGAAATTTCATCTCTTACACGCTCTAGTGCCAATCCTCTCACCCGCGTATGAAACTCAGACAAAGCAACAAGCGCGGCTTCATCTACAATAAAACCAAGTTGGGCCGCAAAGCGGCAGGCGCGAAACATCCTCAGCGCATCCTCTTGAAACCGTTCTTTAGGGTTTCCTACCGTACGTATAAGCTGGCGCGCCAAATCCTGCTGTCCCCCGAAGGGATCAATGATGTCACCTTGAAGTGATAGGGCCATGGCATTGATTGTAAAATCACGCCGCGCTAAATCTTCTTTAAGCGAAGTGCCATACCAAACCTGTTCAGGACGATGAGCATCTTCGCCGTAACATTCACGGCGAAAAGTCGCCACCTCTAAGGTTACGCCTTTAACAATAACAGCTGTAACACCAAAATTTTTTCCTAGTTTATCAATAATGCTCCAGCCGCGACTGCGACAAACGGCTATGACTTGATCAGGCAGAGCGGCTGTAGCAATGTCAAAATCCTTAGGAACACGACCAAGCAATAAGTCCCTTACAGCCCCGCCCACAAGATAGGCCGCAAATCCTGCCGACTGGAGTGCTTGCATGAGACACTGTGCCTCATTGATCGTACTATCCATCAAGTTGTGATTCACCCCTTTGTTCACCCTCTAGAAAAATATTCGAATCAGATTCATTTGCTTAAGTCTTGGGACGAACCCGATGGGTAGGCAGAGCTGTCAATGGATCTTCCGGCCAATAATGTTTTGGGTACCTGCCCATGAGATCCTTTTTGACTGCGAAATAGGTAGTCTGCCAAAAGTTCAACAAATCTTGCGTAATCTGTACGGGACGTCCAGCAGGTGATAGCAATTCAATCGTAAGCGCTACTTTGCCACGCATAATTTTGGGCGTCTCTAGTTGACCAAACAGTTGTTGCAGACGAACAGATAATCTAGGTACTCTCGGATTAGAATAGTCAATCGGTATTTTCTGTCCTCTTGAGACAATCATATGTGTAGGCGCACAAACATTGAGTTCCTTCTGCTGTTGCCACGTCAACCGGGCCATTAAAATATCCACCAGATTCAGCCGTTGTAAATCGCTGCGTCGAGACAAGTCCATCAAATAGGGAGCAAGCCACTCTTCAAGAGATAAAAGCAAATTTTCATCAGACATATCCGGCCAATCCTTGAGGGCATAAGCATGCATGAAAGCCAACCGTAACCTTAGTTGCTGTGCTCCCTTTGTCCAGGGTAAAATGGACAATCCTATTTGCCGGATACCCTTAAGTAAAGCTTCAAGAACACGTTCAGCAGCTGGATGCAATAAGGGACGTTCTTTCATCAGCAAAGCGCCAAACCATTCCAATGTGCGGGCTTGAACAGACTGCGACACTTCATCCCATTCCACAAGTTCCTCTTTAATCATCTGATCAGAAAAATACTGAAACAGTTCCGCTTCAGACACCGGTGCTGCTAAATAAATCAAACTGTCTACCCCTGTATCAGCAAGTTCTGCCGCTACAATATAAGACTCTCGGCCAAACAGTTGATCCCCTCTTAACCTGGCACCTCGACCATTTTGCAGCAAATATCTGCCATCACTGCGCCGCTTAGCAATACGATCAGGATAGGCAAACGCCAAAAGCAAACCACACACAGAAAGATCAAATTGCTCTTCCTTGGCAAGACCAAATTTTTGCTCTAAAAGAGCTGCCTCTTGTTTTATTTGTTGACAAACAATAATGTTAACTGCCTGAGGGTGTCTTCCCTGCAAGGCCTCAATGCGCCACCGCAAATCAACATCAGAACCAGCCCCATTAGCAGTAAACAACTCCCGCCCCAAAAGAACAGCTGCTAACTTACAGGCTAAGAAGCCCCAACCAAGTTCTCTGGCCTTAACAATCATATGAGCAAGACGCGGATGAATTCCTGCTGCAGCCATTTGTTTACCATGCGGCGTAATGCCGTTAGAAACGTCTAAAGCGCCAAGCTCGGTAAGCAACTTTTGAGCTTGTTGAATAGCGGCGGCAGGCGGAGGATTCAGCCAAACAAGTTCCGCCGAATCTTTCACACCCCATAAGGCAAGTTCAAGAACCAAACCCGTAAGATCGGCAACAAGAATTTCCGGCACTGTTTCACGAAGCAAATGACTATCGTCTTGTTTCGTCCATAACCGATAACAAATGCCTGGACCTAATCGCCCCGCCCGTCCGCGACGTTGATCAGCTGAAGCACGCGAAACACGAAACGTATCCAAATGGCTCATACCTGTGCGCGGCGAAAACCGCGGCTGGCGCATGAGACCGCAATCAATCACAACGTGGACACCTTCTACTGTCAAGCTTGTTTCTGCGATCGAAGTAGCTAAGATGACCTTTCGTTCGCCCTGTTGTTTGGTCGGAGCAAGAGCTCGATCTTGCTCCTGTTGCGACAAATTGCCATACAAGGGCAGAATGTGAAGAGAATTATCGCGCTCAAAAGCTTCCAATGCTCGCTTCACCCGATGAATTTCTCCGGCTCCAGGCAGAAATACCAAAACATCTCCCTTATCGTGCTGCAACGTTTTCTTAACAGCGAGTGTAACGAGATCTTCCACTCGCTCAGATGCCCGTCGCTCAAGATAACGCGTTTCCACAGGAAACAGCTGCCCTTCACTCACAATGACAGGCGCATGACCGAGCAAGTCTGCTATCGGTTGGGCAGCAAGCGTAGCTGACATCACTAGCATATGCAAATCAGCGCGTAAAATGCTTTGAGACTCATAACATAGTGCCAAACCTAAATCAGCGTCAAGACTTCGCTCATGAAACTCATCAAAAATCACCAGTCCCACGCCGGTCAATGCCGGATCTTGTTGAATCATGCGAAGAAAGACACCTTCTGTAATTACCTCAATCCGCGTAGCCGGTCCTACTTTTGTGTCAAATTTGACGCGATAACCAACATTATGTCCAACCGGTTCCTTGAGTAAGGATGCCATATAAGATGCAGTCCTGCGTGCGGCGAGTCGCCGAGGCTCCAACATAATCATACGCTTTCCACTCAGCCATGGTTCGTTTAACAAAGCAAGTGGAACTCTTGTTGTTTTTCCTGCCCCAGGCGGAGCAACAAGAACCAACCGGGATTGTAATTGAAGGGTAGTCTTTATTTCTTCTAATACATCATCAATGGGTAATGTTTTCATATTTCCCCCCTCTCTTTGAAAGGCTACAACACACAGAAGTGCGCGCTGCTGCCATCTTTTCCAGCCTCAATTTCGAGTCTTGCATCGACACTAGCCCTGAGCTCCGGTACATGCGATATAATGCCGACTAAGCGACCTGAATGCTGCAAATCAACGAGACATTGAATGGCCTGATCAAGTGATTCCGGGTCCAACGTGCCAAATCCCTCATCAACAAACATCGTTTCCAGACTAACACCTCCAGCATAAGATTGCACGACTTCTGCCAACCCTAAAGCAAGCGCCAAGGACGCCTTAAAACTTTCTCCACCTGACAAAGTTTTCACATGGCGAGCTTGACCTGTATAATAGTCAAACACTTCAATTTCCAAGCCGCTTTGGCCACTTCCCTTGCCTTTTTCCACAATACGATTCATGCGGTACCGCCCGCCCGTCATGGTATCCAGACGAATATTGGCAGCATGAATAATATCATTAAAAAATGCCGCAAGTACATAGCGTTCAAAACTAACCTTCTGCGCATTATCGCCTTTGGCAATTCGCGCTAAATGACCAATTAACTGGTGCTGCTCTTCTTGCTTTTCAATCTGTGTATTGAGTTTGATGATGCGTTCAAATAGCTTCTGATTCAGTGATTTTCTCGTCCAAACAGTTGTCCTAAGCTCACTTAACCGACTTTTTTCAGTCTCTAAAGCCAACCGCTCGACTTCCAGCTGTTCAATAAGCACTACATGTAGTCCTGCTACTTGCTGCTCCAAATGCGTCCAATGATCCTGCACTGAACGAAGTTCTTCGTAATAAGCCGCAATTTCTTTATCTAAAGCTTGAATAGCGGATTCATCAAGCTTCGCTTGTTCATAATCGTCTTTCCCATCAAATCCACTCGCAACGAGAGCCGCCAAAAATCGTTTTTCAGCCAATTCTACTTCATTCTGGGCTTCTGCTACAGTGGCCAAAGCCCCTTCTTTTTCAGAGCTTTTTTTAGCATAATCAACTTTACTTGCTGTCATGCGCTGCTCCGCTTGCTCCAGTCTGCTCTTTAACAAATCGAACTGGCTTTTTATCTGCTGAATGGCCTGTTCCAGCTTAGCTGTCGAACGAATAGCAGGTTCTAATTCTCCTGATAAATTTTCTACTAAAATTTGAGTACTCTGAAATTCAGAAAAAGCTTGTGTATATTCCTCACCTAAAGTAGTAACTTGCTTTTCCATGTCGAGTATATCGCTATTAATTTTAATCAACTGATCCCGCAACGCCTGTTCTGGCTTATTATGAGCTGCAAGCTTTTCCCTCAGGCGAGAAAGTTCGGTCATTCTCTCTTTGAGTTTCGGTACTGTATTTGCAAGATAGCTTGTTAATTGTTCCTTGTCTAAACTGCTAAGATCTTCGTCCACAAGAGCATCAAGTTCCTGCTTCAGCCGCTCAACAATTTCCTTTTGCGACTTACCTCTTACCTGCGCTTGTTGATACTTTTGATTGACCTTTTCCCAAGCCGCTTGCGCTGTTTTTTCCACTTTCTTTAATTTTTTCAGTGCCAAATCATCAGGAATATTCCCCTGCATAACAGCCGGACGAACATGTTCTATCGAACCACATACAGGACATGGCTGACCCGAAATAAGACGCGCCGCTAATTGACCCGCCTGCCCTTCGAGAAAAACACGTTGTGCCGCTTCATAATTTAACTGAGCCTGTTCATAGTCTTTCCGTTTCTCATTCTCTTCATGACGTCCTTGGCTATAGATCAATCGGAGCACACCTAACTGCTTGTTTTCCTGCTCTAGCATTTGGACCTTTGTGTAACGCTCAGTCGCTTCAGTCAGCGCCAGTGTTAATTGAACAAATTTGACAGCATCGGCTTGAGCCTTGTTTAAATCATCCTGACAGACCATCAATTTGGTGCGGTTTTCCTGTAATAAAATTTCGGCTTTTTCTTTATCTTGTTTTACCTTTATCAATTTTGACTGTAATGTTACAACCTGTCTCTGCCTAACATCCCAATCAGCTACTTTAGCACGCAGTCCCTCAAGGCGAGTCATCTCTGCCAACAGGTTATTTTTCTCAGCCTCTTTATCCTTTTCTAATCGGTACAACTGTTCGGCTTCATTTCGTGCCGCTACAGCCGCTACAACTTGACTCTGCGCCTTCTCTAACTGGTTTTTTTTATCTTGAACAACACGATTACGGCTTTGGCACTCCCTGTCCACAGTTTGTAAATTTAATGCCCTTCTACCATTCGTCAGCTTGTTTTTCTTGTGCTCTATTTCAGTCTGACGAGCTACTAAGTACTGCTTTTTTTGCAGTGCTTCATCGCGCTCCAGGAGTTTACCATTTATTTCACGCCCACGGAAAATCTCCGCCTGCTTGTCAGCAAGAGCTTTTTCCTTGTCAACAATTCCGGCTTGGAGCTTTTGAGCCGCTGCCTCATCTGACGCAATAGCTTTCGTTAATGCGGCAAGAACAGCGGGTACTGCATAGGCATCACGTGCAAGGAGTTCTTGAAGTTCAACAAAACAACTACCATCGATACTTCGAATAAACTCATCACGTTGATTACTTAAAACAGCCACCTCTCGTGTTAATGCTGTCGCCTTATTCTCCAGTAATTCCTGAATGCGGCGTAGACTTTCCGTACCAAAAATTTTCTGCAAAATATCCTGCCGCGCCTTGCTATCTGCCGTTAAGAGTTCACGAAACTCCCCCTGAGGAATCATAATAATTTGTTTAAATTGTTCATAAGTCAGCCCCATGAGCGCGATCATCTTATTATTAACTTCTGTCACACCCGCTATAACAGAGGTTTGTCCATCAAAAAACTTAAGCTCAGCCTCTGCATTTTGCTCCGTAAAGCCCGTGCCCCGAGACTTCGCTTTCTGTTGCTTAGGCAAGCGCCGAATCCAATATCGCTCGCCGCCAATTTCAAAATCAAGTTCAACCGACGTCAGTAAATCGAATTCAGCAAAATGGCTGCGCAAACTGTCATTATCTCGGTCACGACCACTGGCTCTACCATACAGAGCATAGGAAATAGCATCCAGAATCGTCGTCTTTCCAGCACCTGTATCCCCTGTAATAACAAACAACTGATGAGCCCCGAGTTCTGTAAAATCAATCACCTGTTCCTTGGCATAAGGGCCAAAAGCTGTCATTTTCAATTTAAGCGGTTTCACTCCTAGCGCCCCCTGTCTTCTGCGTCCACTGCAGCAATCGCTTCCGCCACAATCGCCGTCTTGCATTCATCAAAGGTAAGTCCCGTTATATCTGAATAAAAGTCTTTGAAAAGTTCTAATTTCGACTGCTGTTTATATTCTGCACCAGCTGATGTCTTATCTTCGCCTGCGCAGCGTTCCTTGATTTCATACTCCAGCGAAAGAACATTGGGATAAACAGACTTTAGCTTACTCATAGGCTCCATTAGTTCGCCCTCGTCAGTCAAGGTAACATGAAGATAGTCATCAACAGTCGTTCCTGTATAAACGGCAGGGTCCAGCAACTGGTGCAACTGCCCTTTGATTTTTCTCATATCCCGCCGAGGCGTAAGAACTTTACATTCTAAAGTAATGTCCCCTGTGGCCCCTAATTCAACCAGTGTAACAGATTTATGCTGATTCGTTTCAGAAAAAGAATATTTAAGCAGTGATCCCGCATACCTCACTCGCTCACAACCTGCTGTTTGTGGTCCGTGTAAATGCCCCAGTGCCGTATAAGTAAATCTTCTGAAACGATTTACATCAACATAATCGGCTCCACCTAGCGACTCCAACGTGGAAAGAGACTTTTCCGACTGACTATATTCTAAGTCGGCCATGCCTCGCACAAAACCATGCGTCACAAGCACGTTTCTCGCCTTCGGATCCCATTGCTTTTCAATCACATCGATGACAGCCTGCATAGCTGTGTCATGATTGACTACATCGTCCCTCCCTAAAATATCACGCACAATCGCCGGCGGTGCATAAGGAACTAAATAAAAATTGACTGGCCCATATTCATCTGTTAAAACAACGGGCTGTAACTCTTTTTGAAATCGCCCCTCAATATGCAGCCCCTTGGCCTTTAACAACTGACTGCCAAAACCTAAACGATCAGGGCTATCATGGTTGCCCGCAATCATCAGCACCGGCACCTTTAATTCCAGCAAAACCTTACTCAATACATCATCTAATAAATCAACAGCCTCAACAGGAGGTATGGCCCGATCATAGATATCACCTGCTATCACAAGCACATCCGGTTTTTCACTTTGAATCAGCTCAATCAATGAATGAAGTACAAAATTCTGATCTTCTGTCAGATGCGTTTGATTCACAATCTTACCTATATGCCAATCTGCTGTATGCAATATTTTCAAGTCAGAACACCTCCACAGGATCAACTAACACTGTTTTCATTCATTCCACAATAAAAAAACATAATCCTGCCTAAGGCTCTTCTTGCGACCAATGCGTAAACTATAAAATAACAAATTTTTTTCTCATAGGATTTCAATGTTTCGCAAAGAATAAGTTAAATGTTACAATTTTTGCTATTAACAAATTACATGTGCGAGGAGGTTTTACTATGAAATCCTTAAAAGGTACAAAAACATCTGAAAATTTAATGAAATCATTTGCAGGTGAATCTCAAGCTAGAAATCGTTACACTTATTATGCATCTAAAGCCAAAAACGAAGGCTACGTACAGATTTCCAACATCTTTACGGAAACTGCCGACAATGAAAAAGAACATGCCAAACGGTTCTTTAAATTTTTGGCAGAAAGTCTGAATAAGGAAACGGTAACCATCGAGGCAGATTTTCCTGTCGCCCTGGGCAACACGAAAGAAAATTTAGTTTCTGCTGCGGCTGGTGAAAATGAAGAATGGAGTAAATTATATCCTCATTTTGCAGATGTTGCCCAAGAAGAAGGATTTAACCTGATTGCAACGGTATTTAGAGAAATCGCCACAGTAGAACAGCATCATGAAGAACGATTTAATAAACTCCATGACAATCTAGTCAATAATCAGACCTTCACAAAAGTAGGCACCACGCGCTGGAAATGCAATAATTGCGGCTATATTCATGAAGGCAACACTGCCCCGGAGACTTGCCCGGCTTGTGCCCATCCACAAGGCTACTTTGAAGTCTTTGTTGAAACCTATTAATTGTAAACATAGAAAAAGGCAGGTTCTTCTATCAAAAGATACCCGCCTTTTTTTGTATGCTTCGTATTCTATTTTACATTTACAGATCGCACATCCGGGATAATTAAGGTTCTTCTGCTGACATATGCTTCCCTAGCTTATTTATCGCCCGTTTTTCAATGCGTGAAACATAGCTTCTAGATATTCCCAGCAATTTAGCAATGTCACGCTGCGTTTTTTTAGCCCCCCCGGGCATACCAAAACGCATTTCAAGCACCCACTTTTCCCTACCGCTCAATTTATTCAGTTGCCGCCCCAGTCGTTCCTGTTCACACTGATTTTCTACTGCGTCTGCCACAACATCAGGCGCAGTTCCAAGCACATCAATCAACGTAATCTCATTCCCTTTGTCAGTTTATCTGTATCATTTTCTATGCTTGTCACCTAACTTATCGCAAATTCTTTCTAAACACCGAAAAAATCATGGTTGAACGCTCGACACCAGCGGCACTATCATAACCAATGCTTTTCTAACCAAAGCCCAAGTTAACAGAAATTGGTTCTATAAAACTTAACTGCCAGTAGATTTTGATTTAATTGTATTTTCCAAGACATTTGCAAATGAATTCGTGTTCTTCTTTTTTACTCCATCCTTGGATGTCTGAGGCTCACGCTTATAGTTGTCAAATATAGGCTGTGAAAGTTCTACTTTTAAAATCATATTAATCGCCCTCCTTGGCTATCAACAGGACTTATTTCCTATATTATCGATATAAATTAAGAAAAACTTAACATAAATCAGCTAAATTTTTAAATTTTTTTTAATACCAAATAAATCAACGAATAATAATATCATCAACCTCACTCTTATTAATATCATTAGTTCACACAATAGATACTCTCAATTCGTTATATCCATTTTTCAGGAAGATATTTTGCGAATAATGATCCAAAGATTTTGGAAAAACTACGCTAAGGAGGTGACTTCTTTGAAAAAAGCAAATGACCAAACCAAAAAATTTGATCGCGCAACACATGTCATTTCACAATTAAATGGTAAAGCTGCACCACCCGATATTAAAAATTCTGTCTATCCTAAACAAGAGAAAAATTCAAAATAAAATATCATGCCTAACCGCTCAGTATCCAACAGTTTGCCAGAGATTCCTTATCGTAGGGAAATACTCTGGCTTTTCCATGCAAAGAAACCGATCAACGCCTAAAACCGCATCAACTAAACTTCTACAATAGCTAAAAAAATAAACAAAGTAATTGTTAATTATGCTAAAATAAACCAAAACTGTAAGGAGCCTTAAAATGGATATCATTAAAGACATTTTGGAAAAGTCCAATTTTGTTATGAATTTATATTCCACGAAAAACAAATTTACTCAGCAACTGAAGGAGCTGAATACTTCGGAATTGAAGCCGGACAGACTGCGCCCACTTTAATTACTAAAACTGACAAGGGATATTTCTCAATCATTTTCTCAGGAAGCCGTAGTCGTATTGACTTTGAACTCATTGCAAAAATTGTCAATGTTTCTCAAGCTAAACTGGCAAATAAGGACAAGATCCGTAAAATCACGGGTTTTGATCCTGGCGACACCCCCATGGTCGGCTTAAATATTCCAACTATATTTGATAAAAGACTTTTGCAATATTCCTTTGTATACGGAGGATCCAGGCAACCGAATCGAACACTGAAGCTATCCCCCCTTGCACTAATAAAGTTAAATCAACCCGTCGCATTTCTAGAGAGTGACTAACAAAAAAGTTTCTACTTCCATACTTCATTAATCTAAACGAGAATTTACAGGTCTAGACATAAGGTTCACCCTTTTTTACAAGCTGCATTAATTTCAAGACGTTTCTGCTCCGGTAGTGAATTCCATGCCTCCCAAGCGGCATGATGAAATTCGCAAACTCGGTTCAACCGTTCCTTTTCCGTCATCGCTGCAGGAGCTACGACGTGAACAACAGCTTTTCTAAATTTGTATGTAACATCATACTTCCGTTCCATCGAATCACCTCTAGACATCCTATGCGAATGACTCGTATGGACAACACTGATTGGACAGGCGCTCTCTCATTGTTTTACATGGAATCTATTTGCACATTCAATATTATATTTATAGAAAAGGGACTTATAATGAGACTAAAAATGCATAGCGTATCAGGAAGAGGCGATGATCTTGAATAATAGGCGTAATAATGATAAAGACCTAGGACCCGCTTGCTTCTACCTCCGCAAGTCTCGTGAAGACCAAGAAGCCGAAGCACGCGGCGAAGGTGAAACATTGTCTAAACACCGTAAAGCTTTATTTAAATTAGCAAAAGAGTATGGCGTTGCTATAACAAAAGTATTTGAAGAGGTAGTCTCTGGTGAAAATGTCATTCACAGGCCTGTAGTAATAGAACTATTAAAAGAAGTCGAAGAAGGCAAATGGAACTCCGTATGGTGTATGGATATTGATCGCCTTGGTCGCGGTAAAATGCAAGATCAAGGCCTCATTATTGATACATTTAAAAATTCACATACTAAAATTGTTACGCCACGCAAAATTTACGATTTAGATGATGACCTTGATGAAGAATATACCGAATTCGAAGCCTTCATGGCGCGGAAAGAATTAAAAATCATTACTAGGCGGTTGCAGGGCGGCCGACTGCGCTCTATTGAAGATGGCAATTATCTTGGCACTCTGCCTCCCTATGGCTATCTGATTGAGAAAAAAGACCGTAAGCGATATCTTATCAAGAACCCAAAACAAGCTAAGCCAACAGCCCTCATTTGGCGACTATATCGCCATGAAGATATGGGCACAAGTAAAATAGCCAACGAATTGAACCGTCTTGGTTATTTATCCTACACCGGAAAAATCTGGACTGCCCCTTCCGTTCTTGTCATTCTAAAAAATCCCGTCTACGCAGGAATCGTTGCGTGGAAAAAAAAAGAACAAAAAAAATCCATTGTGCCTGGAAAAAAGCGCGATACTCGCTCCCGACCTCGTAATGAGCAAATCTGGGTGTATGATGCACATGAGCCTTATGTAACAATAGAAGAATTTAATAAAGTCCAGGATATGCTTGCAAAAAGATATCATCCTCCCTATCGGCTACTGAATGGAATCACCAATCCATTAGCGGGCTTAATCAAATGTGACCTTTGCGGCAGTTCTATGATATATAGGCCCTACGTTCACCAACAATATCCTCATCTTATGTGTTACAATAGACATTGTACCAATAAAAGCTGCAGATTCGAATATGTAGAAAGAGAAGTCATAGAAGGGCTGACGACGTGGCTTGATGAATATCAGACTCAATGGGAAAATTTTAGGTTGCCAGAAAGACAAGATAATAGAATAAATAGGAAGAACAAAGCCTATCATAATTTACAAAAAGAATTAGTAGGGCTTGAGCAACAAAAAAATAAACTGTATGATCTCTTAGAAAAGGGCATCTATGACGAAAAAATATACCGGGATAGGTCTAAAAAGTTATCAGAACGAATATCAAAGGCTGAGACGGCTATATTAGAAACAAGACAATTGTTGGCCAAGGAGCTACAACATGAAAAAGCACGCAAAGACATCGTCCCAAAGTTAGAGCATGTCTTAGATGTATATAAAGAAACTGCTGACGCAGCAATAAAAAATAAGCTGCTTAAATCCGTACTTGAGCAGGCTACTTACCGAAAAGAAGCACATCAAAAAAATGATGACTTTACTTTAGTACTTTATCCCCGCCTGCCTAAATTATTATTAGATCGTTAAATAACAGATAAACCAAAGAAGGAATCTCATTTCCTTCTTTATCAATTCCAATAGGATCATACAAGCTGACTTCCGAACGAGTACGTTTGGTACTACGCAAATGCATGAGAATTTCATTCTCAATACAGCGAGCAGCATAAGTGGCTAACCGAATTTTTTTCGCCGGATCGAAGGTATTGATAGCTTTAATCAGTCCAATCGTTCCAATTGAGATGAGATCATCCATATCTTCGCCCGTATTATCAAATTTTTTCACAATATGTGCTACGAGTCTCAAATTCCGCTCAATCAATACATTGCGTGCTTGTTCATCTCCTTCTTTCAGTTTAATCAGATAAACCTTTTCATCTTTTTCACTTAAAGGCATAGGAAAGGTATTGCTAGTCACATAGGATACAAGTAAAGCAATGCTTTTAACAACGGTGCTTGCCAATACTAATAAAAAAGACACCAAGCTATTCACCCCCGCAATGTCTATCTGTTCATTCTATGGGGAAGGATTGCTTGCTGTGCCTGTATCGACTTATTTTTCTATGGTAAATCAAGGAAACCAACATTGGAGGATGACGAATGGAAAAAATCATTGGTGATTTAGGTGTATTATTTGCTGCGTGTTTAATCATTTTGTATTTAAATTGGGATCACCTATTTCCCGAATAATTCTCCGAGCAGCCCGGCTTGTTCCCGTTTAGCCTCACGATAAAAGTTTTGCAAAATGAGGCTCTGAGCTTTCACCATTTTCATTACAAGAGCGAGCGAAGTACTTTGCAGCTCTCGGTACCCCAGGGAACTAGCAGCATTCACAATACCAATCATAGCAATATCACCTGTTTTAGGTAGTTTATTCCCGACCGCAATGCCTGCTTCAATGGTTCCCTCCCAAATTTCAATATGGCCAATCTCATTTTTCTGTCCCAGACAGGCATCAACTGCAATAATCATGGGGCGAAAAAATCGCTGGCCAATCTCTATGATCACAGCCTTTAAGTTTCCGGCATGAACGGGTCGTTCCAGTGTGCCATAAACAATACTGTCGATATTTTCTTCAAGGTAACTACCAATTAGGGGCCCTAACGCATCTCCTGTATAGCGATCCGAACCAATACATAAAAAAACAAGTGGACGCCTAGCAAAATCGTCTTGGCCTCTCCATAGTTTCAGTAGATACTTACAGCCTATAATATCAATATTCGGTGCTAAATAATATAGATTCAGTTTATCTGCCTGTTTTTTCACGTCCCTATCCCCTCTCTTGCTACTCTTTTGTACAAGATATGGGAAAAGGCGCAGTTTCATGACTGCGCCTTTTTTATTGCTATTCGAAAAAATAAATCGAAACAGCAGGTCAACCGATTGTTTTATAACGGTAATGCAGTTGCTTAACGAATAGCGTAATAAGGTAGCAAAGAATAGCGTTCATGACAATGGTTCCACCTGGTGCAATATCTAAATAATAGGCAATCGTAAGCCCCGAAGTAACAGAAAACACGGAATAACCGATAGAATAAAAAAGGGTAGTTTTAAAACCCCGTTTTAACAAATGCCCTGTCGCTACAGGAACAATCATCAGGGCACTGACAAGTAAAATACCAGCCACTGTCATACCAACAACAACGACCAACGCCGTCACAACGGCAAACGCCAAGTTAACAAGACCAATATTGACACCAGAAATACGCGCAACATCTTCATCAAGCGCCATCAACATAAGCCGATCAAAAAACAAATACAGTGTAACAGCAACAATCACTGTCCCAACCAAAATCAGCATAATTTCTTTATTCGTCACAGTAATAATACTGCCAAATAAAAAGTTCAATAAACCCACACTAGGCATCTTAGTCATACTGCTAAAAATAATGGCTGCTGCAATACCAGCATAAAAAAAGATAGCAAGTACCATATCGCCATATTCTCGATGCTTTTGCCGAAGCCATTCAATCCCCACAGCGCCCCCCACTGTTAATATTGTCGCTGCAAACGGCGGATAAATGCCTAGTAAATAGCCGCCAGTAACACCCGCAAAAGCAATATGTCCCAAGCCATCCCCGATAAGGGACTGACGGCGAACAACAACAAACATTCCAATAAGCGGACAAACGACTGCCGTAATAAGACCAGCCATAAAAGCACGCTGCATAAAATCATATTGCAAAAAATCCACAGTTACTCCTTCTTCCAGCTGGTTAATACCACAAGTGACTAGATTTCAAATGATGGACACGAAATAATTCTTTCGTACCATAAAAACACAGTATACGATTAATACAGGCTACTTGACTGGCATACTGCGTGGCCTTTTCCACATCATGCGACACAAGAACCACTGTAATACTTAATTTGCTATTCAACTCGGCAAGAAGTTCATAAATTGTTTCACTCGCCTGTACATCGACACCGCTCATCGGTTCATCAAGGAGTAGTAAAGATGGGTTGCCAGTTAAAGCCCGGGCAACCATAACGCGTTGCTGCTGGCCGCCACTTAAATCACCAATCCGACAATTCGCCAAATCGTCAATTCCAACCAGTTCGAGCGTATGCTTGACAATATGAGACTTTTCTCCTGGCGTCCTTTTACTACCAACCGTGCCTGCCACAAGACCCAGTGCTACAATCTCTGCTACAGTAGCAGGAAAATCCGCTGTATTCTGGCGATAGTTTTGCGGCACATAGCCAATGCATTGATTGCGATGAGCCTTACTAATATCTTGTCCGTCAATAGTGATTCTTCCCTGCGCGGTTCTCACTAGTCCAGCCATTAATTTAATTAATGTACTTTTTCCGCCACCGTTTGGCCCGACAATAACAACAAATTCGCCTTGCTTGACTGTAAAATTAAGATTTTCAAGCACTACATCAGGTCCATAATAAAAACTGACCCGCTCTAATGTTATTTCACACATGACCTAATTCCCCCTCTTTAGCCTTGCAGGCCTCACAGAGTCCAAATAGCTCAATATCATGGCGTACAAGATCAAAACCCTGCTGTTTCACCATGCTCACAAAAGCCGGATCAATAGGACAATAATCCAAACAAAGCACTGCGCCACATCGTACACATACAATATGATGATGATGATGACGCCCCCACTCAAATTCGAATCTGGCTCCAGCTTTACCAACACTCGCAATACTATGTAATAAATCTAATTTTACCATTGTCGCTAAATTACGATAAATTGTATCTAAACTAATATCGGTGTAGCTGGTCTGTACGCATTGCCAGACTTCATGAACGCTCAAGGGAGTCATTGATTCCATGAAAGCATGAATAATCGCCAATCGCTGTGGCGTAAGGCGATAACCCTTTTCCTTTAATTTATTTGTTACATCCGTAATATTCATTATTAACTCCCTTACTTTAGTGCAGCTTTAAGATTAGCTAAATTTTCTCTCATAATCGAAAAATAATCTTTACCTGCTTTACGTTCCTCCTCTGTCAAACCTTCCAGAGGATTTAAGACCATCGTCAGCGCACCTGATTCTTGACTGATCATACTCGCTAATTTGGGTGAAACAAGTGTTTCAAAAAAAACGACTCTCACCGAATTTTTTTTACAAAATTCCGCCACTTGAGCAATTTTCTCCGGTGTTGGCTCAGCATCTGGTGCCAATCCCATGAGAGGCACTTGATTCAAACCATATCTTTTGGCTAAATAAGCAAAAGCCGCATGTGTTGTCACAATGTCCTTTTTAGTAAATGTACTCACTGTATCACGATACTCATTATCAAGCGCTACAAGGCGATCCTTCAATTGTTCAGCATTAGTCCTATAAACACTTTCATTATCCGGATCTGCTGAAATGAGTGCATCCCGAATATTTTTCACTTCTTGCTGTACAAGTACTGGATCAAGCCAGATATGTGGATCAACAGCTGTTTGATCTGATGGTACAGTTGGTTCATTTTCTTCATCGAGAGAAGCTGCTAACGTGGGAATATCCTGGCTGGCAGCAATAGCAGCTGTTGTTTTATTTTGCGTCAACATCTTACTCACCCAAGGCTCTAACCCATTGCCTTGATAAATAAATAATTTTGCTTCACGAACTTTTACTAAATCCTTGGCTGTTGGTTCCCAATCATGAGGCTCTGCACCGATTGGCGTCATAAGTAATACATCGATCTTATCACCGCCAATTTGTTTGGCAAATTCATAAACAGGATAAACCGTTGCAACCACTTTCAGCTTCTTTGAACTTGTTTGAGTTATTGCTCCCCCTGCACAACCAGCAATCAGGTTCACCAAGCAAAATAGCAACAAACAACTCAACACTTTCTTCATACAGAAAACCCCCACTTTTAAATAAGAACGTTCTTATCTACTCGATAAAAAAAACTGAGAAAAACAAGTATAAATATATTATACTTGAATTTCTCCTAAATGCAATGCCTTCGCGTACAAACCGCCCCGGGCAGCCAATTCCGAATGCGTACCAAACTCTACAATTTCACCGTGGCTTAGATAAATCACGTAGTCTGTTGTTGCAAGAGTAGAAAGTCGATGCGTAATTATAAAAGTTGTACGACCACCACTGACCTTACGAACAGCTTCCATAACCTGTTTCTCTGCTTGCGTATCCAGAGCCGCTGTCGGTTCATCAAGTAATAAAATTTTCGGATCCATCACAGCTGCTCGAGCAATAGCAATGCGTTGCCGTTGCCCGCCTGACAAATTCCCACCTAATTCACCCACAACGCTATCATAGCCCAACGGAAGTTCCATAATAAACTCATGGGCATTTGCAAGCGTTGCAGCGGCAACGACTTGCGCGTAAGTTGCTGCTGGACGACCATAACGAATATTATCATAAATTGTCGCATTAAATAAAATCGGGTCTTGTTGGATAAAACCGATATGACTACGAAGTGACTGAATAGTTATATTCCTAATATTTTTACCATCTATATAAATTTTTCCTGCTGTTGGATCATAAAAACGAAGCAATAAATTAGCGAAAGAAGATTTTCCTGCACCACTTGGCCCGACAACAGCAATGACATCACCAGGATTAGCTATAAAAGAAATATTTTTTAAAATGCCTGCGTTAGGCTGATATTGAAAAGAAACTTGATCAAAATGGACTTCACCACGAACAGCTGCTAGCACTTCTGTTCCGTCTAGCATGGGCTGCTGGTCATGATTCAACTCATCAATACGCTGCCAGGCTACCATCCCCATTTTCATTTTGCTAATGGCTTCACTGATTTTTCTCACTGGCGTAGGAACATTGATAATATATACCAAAAAGGCAAACATCCCGCCAATAGTGAGTTGACCATAAATTACTTCACGTCCGCCATACCAAATAATAATTGTCAAACCAATAGCCGCTAAAAATTCTACAAAAGGAATGAAAATGGCATTCATACGCTGGACATTCAGTAAATTATCTGCCACTTCGTGAATTTGTTGACTGAATTTTTTATACTCATAATCTTCCCTGACATAACTCTGAACAACCATAACAGATAAGAGTGATTGATGAACAATGGTAGTCATTTTAGCAAGTGTCTGCTCAACGAGCATCCCTAGACAAGCAATTTTGCGATTAAAAAAACTAATGACAATAATAATAAACGGCAACGTTGCAAAAGTAACGGCGGCTAATTTCCAGTCAAAATAAACCATAATAATCATAATAGCCATAACATTAATGGACTCCACAACAATATCAGGAATACCTACAGTCACAGCTTGTTGGATAAGCATTAGATCATTCGTAAAAAGGGACATAATATCACCTGTTGATTTATTAAGAAAATAGGCATAATCATGGGTTTGCAAAACAGCAAACATGTCTTGTCGCATTCTGGCAATCATTTTATTACCAGCTCTAGCCATGAGATAGTTATAGAAATAGAAAAAAACGCCTCGAAAAAAATACAGGACCACAATGGATGCCGTAATAATATGCAAGTAAGTAAAATCATTGCTCGATAAAGCCCCATCAATTAAAAATTTAATAATAATAGGCGCAGCAAGATTAGCCGCACTTGAAAGAATAAAACAAAGTACAGCTGTAAACACGACAGGCCCATAAGGCCTGATAAACTGAGACCAATATTGTTTAAACATCTATTAAGATCCTCCAAATAGGAAACGATGATCATTAGTATTTCCCTTAAGCGATAAATAAAATCGGGAAGGCTTACGCCTTCCCTATCGATTACAATACACGCCGAGCACCAATATACCGTGAGCCCCAGTAACTGCTTTCAAGATGATCCACAGCTACACCGCGACTAGTTGTTGCACTAATGAATTGTCCATTGCCAAGATAGATACCGACATGAGAAGCACCTTCGGCATAAGTCGAAAAGAAAACAAGATCCCCAGGCTGTAGCCTGCTATAAGATACGCTTCTTCCGACATCGAACTGTTCATCAGCTGCACGAGGTAAATATACACCATAGGAACTATAAACATAACGAGTAAAGCCAGAGCAGTCAAAAGCATCCGGTGTTGTTCCACCAAAACTATAAGGAACACCCCGGAAATTTAAGGCTGTTTGTATGATTCCTCGCGCAGATGAAACACTCGAAGAATCACGACTTACTGGAATGTCACGCCCCATAAGTGCACGATATGTAGCATAACCGACAACCCCGTCTGAATCAAGGCCACGGTCGCGTTGAAAAGCTTTTACTGCAGCAGTGGTTTGTGAACCGAAATCACCATCGACAGAACCTGCATTGTAACCGAGCGCATCAAGCTGTTTTTGTATTGCGGCAACCTCTTGACCCTGGTCACCTTCTTGATAAGAACCTGATGCAGAAGCTAGGGAAACGAAACTGATAAACACTAACAAACAAAAAAAGATTCGGAAAAAATGTTTCACAGAAAAACTCCTTCCTCTACGTTAGCCTCCGAGGTTAGCTGACGGGTTCGGGAAGAAGAACAGACCCGGCTCACATCCTGTGAGCTTCACCCCTAAATAAACGGTTTCCCCGTACCTGAGTTGGATTCGGCTTCTCTGCACTCATTTATAAATATACGCCATAAAAGTCTAAAGTCCTGCAAAAAATTCAAGATGTGTGACTTTTGTCTGTTTTTTTGTCTTTTTTTAATTCAGCACGAACTAAATAAAGCGGACGTTGTTTTACTTCTTCAAAAATTCGCCCCACATATTCACCAATGATGCCCATGCCGATCAGTTGAACGCCGCCTAATAAAAGAATGCTCACAACCGTAGTCGCCCAACCAGGTACAGCTTCTTCAGTAAATATTTTAATATAAACGACCTGCAACATAACTAATAAGCTAAACACACCAAACAGCACACCTAAATACAAGGCAAACCGCAAAGGCATTTTTGAATAAGCCGTAATACCGTCTAAAGCAAAATTCAACATTTTACGAATAGAAAATTTAGATGTACCCGCAAAACGCGGCGGTGCAACAAATTCAATTTGAACCTGTTTATAACCAATATCACTGATCATCCCCCGAATAAACCGCGCGCGTTCCTTAAATTGTCGAAAACTCTGAACCACTTTCTGATCAAGCAAACGAAAATCTGAGCCACCAGCAATAATTTGCACATTCGACATGGCATTAATCAATTTATAAAACAAATTTGATGTAACTGTCTTAAACCATGAAACACCTTCGGTACTTTTCCGAACAGTTTGTACAACTTCAAAGCCTTCTTCCCATTTTTGAAGTAACAAGGGAATCATTTCCGGTGGATGCTGCAAGTCACCGTCCATCGTAATAACAGCATCACCGAAAGCATGATCAAGACCGCAGCTTAATGCAACTTGATGACCAAAATTCCGAGCCAAAATAAACGCCTTAACACGTGAATCAGCCTGTGAAATGCGGTCTAAAATAAGCGGTGTAGCATCACTTGATCCGTCATCAACAAAGAGGATTTCAAAATCATAGTCACTGGACTGCATGCTTTTGATCACTTCAGCAGTAAAAATATCCACATTATCCTGCTCATTAAAAACAGGGACAACAATCGAAATAAGCATTGTTATAACCTCCATTCATCCAATATTACATGATTCAGCGGATGAGGTCAAGAAAGACCGAAGCTTATAAAAAAGCTTCGGTCTTAAAAATAGAATGATCAGACCTTCATAAACTACGCAATATCCGGCCTAAGCGCAGTCGCTCGCCGCAAATAAACATGCCGAATTTCCTGTTGACTTTTCGTTGTATTATATAAGATTAGCACTCGAATACAACGTATAATGCCGTTAGGGTTGTCAATTTCCACTGTACCAAATAATGGCACATCAGACCATCCCAGTGCCCTTGCCCCAGCAGCAGGAAAAGCACTATTTAAATCAGGTGTTGAACTGAAAATAACCGCTCCAATATCTGACGTATCCAATTGATTCGCCTCGATGAGTGCAGTCAACATTTCTTGTACAGCTTCTGCAACGTTAATACTATCATCCTTTTCTACTGTTGTCGCTCCACGAATTCCCCGTAGCAAAACAATCATCCTTTCTCTCCTGCAATAACTATTTTTTCTTATATTAAGGTTTATTACAACCACAAGATCCGCAGTGAGGGCATTTCCACCACAAACAGATCGGACAGACTTCACAGGTATGATTCAGTTCAATATAACGATTTTCTTCAGAATCTTTCCAACAAAAAGCAGTGCCTGCAGTCTTACAAAGTTTTACCTGACTGGCATTCACCCATACTTTTTGTTTAAAAAAGGTAATAAGCAGCTCATTTTCTCCTTCAGCATTCACACGACAATCTTCCACATTAAAAGACTCGGGTTCTGTTTTTAACGTCATAATAATTTGTAAATTTTTACTATACACACCTATCACCTCACTAACAATATGAGGTAATAGAACAAACTATGTCAAATCAAATTCCACCCTTCAACAGCCAGATGTCGAAAACAAAAAAAGCGGCTCACAACAATGGTCAGTGGAAAAGGAGAACCAGTTAGTTCTTTTCGTGCTAAAAAAAACAATTCCTGCTTTTAACGCCCATATTCACACCAAGGCTCTTCGGCGAGATAGTCGCCCTGCGAGTAATAATAGGCCCGAGCCCGGCACCCACCACAAATCTTATCATATCCACAATGACCGCAGCCACCTTTCAACGGCTTAAATCGCAAGTCATCAAGGAGCGGACTGTTTTGCCAAATTTCATCAAAAGGCGTGTCCTTCACATTGCCTACTTTAATCGGCAAATAAGGACAAGGCTGCACAAACCCACTTGGAATAACGACACAATAGGCAATACCCGCCAGACAACCTCTTGTAAAACGCGTGGGAATATTTTTTTGCTTAGCAATACGCATAAACTGCGGCGCACAAGTCGGTTTTAATTCAATAGGCACTTCAGACTGCTTTGTAAGAATACGCGTCAACAACGCTTCATACTGCTGAGCTTTCAGTGTCATATTTTCAATTTCCTTTCCGCGTCCCGTGGGTACTAAAAAAAACACATGGTGAGCAATAGCACCTTGCTTAACGGCAAAATCGGTAATATCCGTCACTTCAGAAGCATTCCAGTCCATCACTGTCGTATGAACCTGAAATTTAAGACCCACTTCCCTGCAGGCTTTCATTCCAGCAACTGTACTGTCCCAGGCCATCGCTGACTGACGAAAATGATTATGTTGATCACGATCACAGCTGTCCAAGCTAATTCCCGCCACAGCAAGGCCCGCTTTTTTAAGACGTTTAGCCACATCAGGCGTAATAAGCACCCCATTCGTGCCAAGAACAGGCCGAGTACCAATCGATCGTGCATGGGAAATAAGCTCATATATATCCGGGCGCATAAGAGGCTCGCCGCCACTTAAAATAATAATTTTAAAACCAGCTCGTGCCATCTCACTTAGTAGTTTTTTTCCTTCGGCTGTTGTTAATTCATCAGCATATTTCGACCCTGCGTCACGATAGCAATGACGACAATGAAGGTTACAGGCTTGCGTTGTATTCCAAGAAATAATCATAAATTCCCCTCCCTTCGTTGTCCATATGATTCAGATCCTTTTAATGAATACTTTCTGATATTGTCGAAAAAGCCTCTGCTTCAGCAGAGGCTTTTTCGCATGACCCTTACAGTGCAGCATCGAGTGCAGCTGCAAGTTCTGATCCCGGCTTAAAACCAACAAGGCGATTAATTTCTTGCCCACCTTTAAAAACGAGCAAAGTGGGGATACTCATGACATTATATTTTCCCGACAGATCAGCAACTTCGTCTACATTGACCTTTGCGACAACAGCCTTTCCTTCATAAGATGTTGCAATGGACTCAACTTCCGGCGCAATCATTTTACAAGGACCACACCAAGATGCCCAAAAGTCAACAAGAACAGGTTTATCAGACTTTAATACTGATGCAGTAAACTCGTCAAAATTATGTACAGTAACAACAGCCATCTGTTTTACCTCCTCTATTCATTTCAGCTTACAAGTAAGCTGATAAAACAAGTCTATGCAGTTATTGTAAAAAATATCATTGAATTTGTCAACAAAAAGTCATTATTAATTGCCCAGCATATCAATCATATACAAATTGCCCCGACGATTTTTCTATCATATTAATGGATGCATTCTTATTGATGTATTAAAAAAGCCGCTGACAAGCAGCGGTTTCTTTATTGGAACACGTACACGAGTAATCACTAAGCCGAGTTCTGTTCCGCTTACGCGGCAATGATCATCTATCTACGCCAACAGTTACCTGTTGACTCTAGCGACACAACCCGGAAGGTTCTGCGGGCAACTTCATCCCTTCCCTATTCGGTCTTGCTCCAGGTGGGGTTTACCAAGCCAATTAGTCACCTAATTGCTGGTGCGCTCTTACCGCACCGTTCCATCCTTACCGACGAAAGTCGGCGGTTTACATTTCTATGGCACTTTCCCTAAGGTCACCCTCGCTGGACGTTATCCAGCACCCTGCCCTACGGAGCTCGGACTTTCCTCGAATGCCGTCAGACACTCGCGATCACTTTTCATACTCATGACGCAGAATCTTATTATATCTTAACATGGAGCAATCGTCAACACAATTGAAAAATATTTTTCTGGGAAATATTTGATTTTACTTCGAGAAGCGGAAATTTCTCACTCAAATATTGAGACAACCGAGCCACAACAGGCTGCTCCGTTGGATAATGGCCCGCATCAATAATCGCCAAATCAAGGGCCGCTGCATCTAAAGCATCATGATATTTCACATCGCCTGTAACAAAAACATCTGCGCCGTTTTTCTTAGCCTGTTTAATTAAATCAGCACCACTGCCGCCACACACAGCCACAGTATGAATCATTTGGTCCGACCGCCCTACCATGCTCACTACATCGGTGTGTAGCAGTTGCTTTACTTGTTGAGAAAAATTCCGCAAAGAAACAGGTTGAATTGTCCCTATCCGGCCTAAACCGGTAGTCTGAAGCTGATTATAAAGCGGGTAAAGATCATAAGCCACTTCTTCATAAGGATGAACTGCATGCATGGCTTCAAGAACAGGGATTATAAGTCTTTCAGGCAAAATCGTCTCCATACGCATTTCATCGACTCTAGCAAGTGATCCCTGCCGACCAATAAAAGGATGGGTATCCTCCAGAGGAAGAAAAGTGCCTGTACCAGATGATGCAAATGTACAATGACTATAACGTCCAATATGGCCAGCACCTGCTTTTGTAATAGCTGCAAAAACAACCTGTTCATAATCTTTCGGAACAAAAACAACAAATTTTACCAATTTTTCCGAACGATTCACTGTTAACAGCTGAATATCTTGTAAATGAAGCATTTGTGCGAGTATATCATTCACACCACCTACGGCACAATCGAGATTTGTATGAGCAGAAAAAACAGCAATATTCCCTTGCATTAGTTTTTCCATTATTTTTCCTGAAACCGTACTTGTATCAAGCCGCTTGATGGCCTTAAAGATCAAAGGATGGTGTGAAACAATCATATCAACCTTGGCTTCCACTGCCGCTTCAACAAGTTCCAGCGTAACATCCAGTGTTGTCCATACATTTCTTACTTGCCTATCAGGATTTCCCACCATGAGTCCTACCGAATCCCACTCTTCTGCTAAATTTTGTGGTGCCAAGCATTCCATGGCCTGCATAATGTGCTTACATGTTACAGACATGCCATCATCTCCCTTAATTCATCCAGTTTCCCACGATAAAACTTAGATTTCTGAGCGGCTGCAAGCGAAGTAGATCGTTTCAGTTGCTCAAGAACTCCCTCTAATGAGTGGATCTTAAGCAATAAATGACGGCTAAGCAGCGGAGGCTTGTTATGCCATAGCAGTGGACCCACTTCATACAAAATTGGCTTTAACGGCTGAACTGCCCGCTCCATTTGTTCTGATTGTTTCATAACACGAATGATTTCATACAAATGGCCCTCTTCTTCAACCAATGTTTCCTCAACAAACAGCCATTTCTGCTTATGAAGCCATTCACGGAGCAAAGCAGCCCCATTCATGGGCTGCAGAATTATTTGCTTCAGGCTGGCTGTAACATTCCCTTGAGCAGCTAAAATTTGAATCATAGTACTGCCGCCCATCCCGGCAAGAATCACTGTGTCAACCTCGCCCGGCTCCAATACGGCAAGACCATCTCCCAGGCGAACAGAAATCTGCTTGGAAAGTCCTGCCTCCTTCACAGTCACCGTTGCTGCCTGATAAGGCCCCTCATGGATATCACCAGCAATAGCCCTGCTTACCTTGCCTCGACGAATCAGTTCAACAGGTAAATAGGCATGATCTGTTCCAATATCAGCAATAGTTGCACCTGGTAGTACCATCTGGGCAATAGCCGCCAGCCTTTCCCCTAATTTCATCTCATCACCTTGCTTACAATTTTTTTTCATATGAAAAAGCGGAATTTCTCGTTTTACACAAGAAACCCCGCTGTTTATACGGATTTGGTGGGCCCACCTGGGATCGAACCAGGGACCAGCCGGTTATGAGCCGGCGGCTCTACCGCTGAGCTATAGGCCCAAAGATATGAAAACAGGTTTTCCGTAGAAAGCCTGTTAAAAACATTGGCTCCTCGAGTAGGACTCGAACCTACGACCGATCGGTTAACAGCCGATTGCTCTACCAACTGAGCTATCGAGGAATATTCATCAACGGGATTTATTATAATACAGTCTCCATGTTACGTCAAGTAGTTCTTACAAAAAACTGTATTTTTTATTCCAAAAAGTCTTTTAATTTCTTACTGCGACTCGGATGGCGAAGCTTTCTGAGTGCTTTGGCTTCAATTTGACGAATACGCTCACGTGTTACGCCAAAATGCTGACCTACTTCTTCTAATGTACGTGCCCGACCATCATCTAAGCCAAACCGAAGGCGAAGCACTTTTTTCTCCCTATCAGTCAGCGTCTCAAGAACGTCTTCCAGTTGCTCTTTTAAGAGCATAAAGGATGCTGCCTCAGCCGGAGCCGGAGCATCTTGGTCCTCAATAAAATCACCCAAATGAGAATCTTCTTCTTCGCCAATCGGTGTTTCAAGTGAAACAGGTTCTTGAGCAATTTTCATGATTTCGCGAACACGTTCTACTGTAATATCCATTTCTTTAGCGATTTCTTCCGGTGCTGGTTCACGCCCCAATTCCTGCAAGAGTTGCCGGGAAACGCGAATTAATTTATTAATCGTTTCGACCATATGCACAGGAATACGAATGGTCCTAGCCTGATCGGCAATAGCCCTTGTTATCGCTTGACGAATCCACCAAGTGGCATAAGTAGAAAACTTATATCCCTTATTGTAATCAAACTTTTCTACCGCCTTAATCAGACCTAAGTTACCTTCTTGAATTAAATCCAAAAAAAGCATGCCGCGCCCAACATAACGTTTGGCAATACTGACAACAAGGCGCAAATTTGCTTCAGCTAAACGACGCTTCGCTTCTTCGTCGCCTTCTTCCATCCTTTTCGCCAGAACAATTTCCTCATCTGCCGTCAAAAGTGGCACTCGCCCAATTTCTTTCAGATACATACGGACAGGGTCATCAATATTAATTCCTTCAGGAATTGACAGGTCTATATCCACTTCTTCATGTGTATCTGCATGTTCCGTGTGCTCTACCTCAGGGATCTCATCGAGAATTTCAATACCCTTATTGGTAAAAATTTCATAAAGTTCTTCAATTTCATCCGGTGTTAAATCATCGTTTTGAAAAGCATCCATGATTTCGGCATAAGTTAATACACCACCACGTTTTTTACCACGATGCAACAATTCATTTACATGATCTGTCGTCTGATTTTTTTTATCTGTCACTTTATTCCCCCCTCCCCTGCCCAAAAATGGTCAATGGGACCCATAAAATACATCGTAATCGTTTATTCCAAAGAATGTAGTTTGCTAATTTCATGTTTAATTCGCTGACTTTCTGCTAATTCCTGCAAAAAGCGACTATCCCCCATGCGTTCTAATTCATCGGCTTTTAGGCGATGTTCTTCATACTGATTTCGTAAATAGGCTAATTGAATGGTCCGAATATAATCATCAACCATTTTAACTTTATCTTCGCAAGGATTGTCAAGTAGCATAATATGAGACAATTCAGTTGCTGCCTCTGTACTGACTGACAATGAACACTGTGCGGGTTCAATGACTTTTCCCATATTATACGCAATAAGTAGCTGATTCATTATTTCCTGACGAAAAGAATTTTGAAAATGTTCCACACGTAACAGAGACTGGACGTAAGGAATAATCGAGTTGTCCTGAAATAAGAAGTAAATCAACTGTCTTTCTGCTTGTTCTGCTGCTACTATCGGTTTTTTAGCAAGAGAAAAGGCAGAAGTAGTGTACCCAAGTTTTACATTTTTATCCTTTTTAGCAACAAACCGATATTTTTTTAGTTCTTCCCGAATGGAACCCTCATCAATCGTAAGTACGGCTGACAAATGAGCAATATAGGCATTCTCCTCTACAACATTCTCAGACAATGCTAAAGAAGGAATGACCTGATTAATAACAGCAACTTTTCCCTCCAGATGAGAATAGTCTCCTTCCGTCAAAGCCCGTTCAATTTGATATTCAATAAAAGATAAAGCATTGTCCACGAGCAACTGAAACGCACTAGCACCGTGCTTACGAATAAATTCATCAGGATCTTTGCCATCTGGAATCTGAATAATTTTTACCTTGGCTCCTAGTTCACTCACTGTTGCTAAGGCCCGTAAAGTAGCTTTTTGCCCGGCAGCGTCGCTATCATAAGCGAATAATATCTCCGGGGCCAGCTTTAATAACATTTTGGCCTGCTCCACAGTAAAAGCGGTTCCTAGCGATGCCACGACATTTGTAATTCCAGCACCATAGACACTGATTTGATCAAGATAACCTTCCACAACAATGGTTCGTTCCTGCTCGCGAATCGACTTGAAAGCTTTATGAAGTCCATATAATTCACGCCGTTTATTATAAAGCAGCGTTTCTGGCGAATTTAAATATTTTGGTTGACTATCATCAAGTACGCGTCCACCGAATCCCACCACTTGCCCCCGCAAATTTGCAATGGGAAAAATAATACGATTACGAAAACGGTCATATACACCGCCTGACGTACGAGCAGCGCTGAGACCACTATCAATTAGCGTTTCCGTTGCAATACCCCGACTTGTAAAAGACTGAGATAATTTATCCCATAATGGAGGAGCAAATCCCAACTGAAATTCGTCAATAACTGCTGACGTAATTCCCCGCTGAACAAGATACGCTAAAGCATCTTTTCCATAGGTCGTTTTTGTAAGACAAGAATGGAAAAAATCAGCTGCTAGTTGATTTACGTGACACAAACGCTCATATTTTCTGTCGTGATTCTTTTCCTCAGTAGTTTTCTCTTTTTCTGGTAACGAGATATTTAGTTTCTTTGCTAGCAGTTTCACGGCACTAAAAAAATCAATGTTTTCAATTTTCATAAGAAAGTTAAAAACATTGCCACCAGCACCGCAACCGAAACAATAAAAAAAACCCTTGTCAGGTGCAACGGAAAAAGAAGGCGTTTTTTCATGATGAAAGGGACAACAACCCCAATAATTTTTTCCCTTTTTCTTTAGTGGCACATAATCTGACACGACACTAACAATGTCACTTTCGCTCCTTAGCCTGTCAACGAAATCATCATTCGTATTTTTCATGTTGATCCCCTATCTTATAAGCAGCTCTGACTGACCACATTAACTATTGCCTGTTTAAGAGTTGATTATATTCTACAATGAATATATTTTTCCTGCTTGGAGCTAAGTTGGGATCAGTTATTGTTTCTTTATGGATATATTAATATTCCATACGCGTGTCATAAATCCTCCTTTTTTCCCCTTGACAAAAAAGAAATCATTTGCTAAGAAAAAAAACGGCCCAAGGCCGTTTAATATTTGTATCCTCCTACAGGCGGTATAAAAAAATTTTCAAACAAGTGAATGGCATAGTAATCAGTCAGACCTGCCACGTAATCAACAACTGTTGTTGTTAAGCCCCAGCGCGCTTCCTGATCACGGAATTCAATTGGCAAAGCTACGGGATTTTCCATGAAATATTCTAGCAACTTAATAATAATATAACGAGCTTTATCCCGTTCTGTTTTTAATAAATCGCTCCAATAAAGCTTATTGAACATAAATACGCGAAAATCATCCATGCCTCGTTGCACAACATCAGACAGCTTAATATCATTTTTCCCTGCTGAACATTTAATCATATCAGACACCATGACAGTAATCATCTGAGAAGGCGTCGTGCCAAAAACCTGCGCTACACCACAAGGTAAATCGCTAGCCTTTAACATCCCCGCCCGAATACCATCGTCATAATCATGACATAAATAAGCCATGCGATCGCCAATCCTGACGATATTTCCTTCTAGTGTCAAAGGCTTAGTATTTCCTGTATGATTTAAAATACCATCTTTAACTTCTAACGTCAGATTTAAACCCAGCCCATCTTTTTCAAGATGCTTTACGACTCTCAGACTCTGTTCATTATGATTAAAATGACCTAGCCAGTCTCGAATAGCAAATTCTCCTGCATGCCCAAAAGGCGTATGCCCGACATCGTGACCTAAGGCAATGGCTTCTGTCAAATCCTCATTTAAAGAGAGCCCCCGAGCAATGGTGCGTGAAATCTGTGCCACTTCCAAACTATGAGTCATGCGCGTACGATAATGGTCACTTGGTGAAATATAAACTTGTGTCTTATGTTTAAGACGGCGGAAGGCCTTGGAATGAAGCACTCTGTCGCGATCCCGCTGAAAGGCCGTTCGAAATTTACACGGCTCTTCCTCCCGTTCACGCCGTGCCTCACTACTTTTAGCAGCAAAAACCGACAAAAATTGCATTTCTTGTTTTTCCAATCTTTCGCGTACAATCACACTGATTCACCCTTTCGCTTGGCAACAAATCCCTTATAATTATTATAACATTTTTCACCTGTATTATAGATAACTTACGTCACCTTTGTCTGAAGTTATACAATCTCCAAGAACGCCCAAAAAGAGGAAGAAACCTTGAATAGAATTTTAACATTCATTCTGCTATACTAAAATGAAGGATGGTGAACATAAATGATAAAAAAAATAACATTACTAATGTTACTGCTCTGTGTACTCCTAACGAGCACTGCATTAGCCAAACCTATTATTACTGCCGATAAAACCTACTTTGATGTTGCCACAGGCCTCTACAACCTCGTTGGCAATGTTTATATTGAAGTAGGCAACCGTATCATCACTGCTGGACAGGCCAAGGTAAATATGGCAAGCATGGAAGTCTCCGGTTCAGGAGGCATTACTGTCACTCAAGATGACATCAAATTCAGCGGTGACAATGTATTTGTATACGGAACAGCCAGCAAAGCCGAAGTTAACGGCAATATTATTTTCGTGCGTTCTGGCTTGAGTATTACATCCGACCAAGCTACATTTAACTGGAAAACAAAACAGGCCGTTTTCACTGGCAATGTTCAAGTCATTCAAGGTAACGACAGTAAAACTTACAATTCCGTTACATATGACATCGTAGCAAATATCGTTACACCTGACAGCGATTCTTCCCAAAAATAATTCCCTATCGTATGAAAATAATCCCCGGCAAATGCCGGGGATTATTTTATATAATATCATTCTTTTGGGCAATCTCTAAAATTCGATTAGCCGTTTCTTCAATAGCCCGATTAGAAACATCAATAACAATACAATGAGATTTCCGCATAATGGCCTTCGCATACTCAAGTTCTTCCATGATACGATCTAAATTAGCATAACTGGCATTTGATGCCAATCCCATTACTTTGAGTCGTTCCGCTCGAATTTCATTCAATTTAAATGGATCGATAACAAGACCAATAATCCGGTGTGGTTCAACTTGGAACAATTCCGGTGGCGGGGGAACCTCAGGAACAAGGGGCACATTGGCTACTTTAAGTTTCTTATGAGCCAAATACATACTCAAGGGAGTTTTTGATGTTCTAGATACACCCACAATCACCATATCCGCTTTAAGCAATCCCCAAGAATTTTTACCATCATCATATTTTACAGCAAATTCAACAGCCTCTACCCGCTTATAGTAATCTTGATCCAAACGATGAACAAGTCCAGGTTTCAATTTCGGTTGGAAACCAGACATTTCTTGGATAGAATCAATCACAGGTCCCATAATATCCACTGTTTTAATATGATTTTTTTCAGCAAGTTCAAGTAATGCTTGACGCAAATGAGGGGAAACGAGGGTATGACAAATAATGCATTTTTCCCGTTCCACTGCCTCTCGGACTGTTTCTTCAACTTGTTTTACCGAAGTAATATAGGGAATACGAATAATATCGAAAGACCCTGCATCAAACTGACTGGCTGTTGCCCGCGCCACCATTTCAGCTGTCTCCCCAATGGAATCGGATAACGCATAAATAACAGGCAAAGTAGCTATAACAATTACCTCCTCTTCTCTTCCCCGATTTCAACAAATAAACGGGCAATATTCGTTTTTGTCAAGCGTCCCACAATTTCGTAGCACCCAAGGCTACCTGCGGCAGCCTGTACTACAGGCAAACTGTCTACAGCATTGTCAATTAATTTTTTAGCTGCAACAATAACAGGTTCATCTTTTGTCGTCATCACAATTTTCGGCATGGCTGTCATGAGCACCTTAATAGGAAGCTTTGCCAAATTACTTCCTCCCATAGCCGTTTTAAGCAAATCCTTCCGTGAAACTACACCAGATAAAATACCACCTTTTTCCACCACATAAAGTGACCCCACGTCTTCTAAAAAGAGCGTGACCATAGCATCATAAGCGGAGCATTCCACAGGAACAACAACAGGAACAGACTGAATATCACCTACAACAATCCGATCAAGTTCTTCCGCAATAACATGGAGTGTATTTTTTCCAATATAAAAATAACCTACTTTGGGACGGGCGTCAATCAGTCCAGACATAATCAATATAGCGAGATCAGAACGAAGCGCTGCTCTCGTCACACTGAGCTGTGCTGCAATATGTTCACCAGCAATAGGGCCGCTTGTACGAACAATTTCTACTATTTTTTCCTGTCTTGCTGTAAGCGAGATGCCCATCTCCTTTCTTTATTCGAGAATGGCTCTCCTTTTCTTACCAGGCGTCATCCTCTTTATTCATCACACCACGCCCTGTTAATTTATCAAGCACAAGTCGCTGTTCCACTTGAGCTACAAGTTTCTTCGTCATCTTCACTGCATCAGGATTTACAGAAATGGAATCAATTCCACTCTTTATTAAAAACTCCGCAAAATCGGGATACACACTTGGAGCCTGCCCACAAATAGACACAGTCTTGCCAGCTTGATGAGCCACGTCAATTAAGTGGCGAATAGCCCGCCGAACAGCCAAATCCCGTTCATTAAAGAGATGAGACACAGTCTCATTGTCACGATCACAACCAAGAACAAGCATAGTCAAGTCATTTGAACCTATAGAATAACCATCAACAAACTGATTAAACTTGTCAGCGAGAATAATATTCGCAGGAATTTCTGCCATGAGCCATACCTTAAAATCAGCACCGCGCCTTAAACCCTGCTCTGCCATGAGTGATGTAACTTTTTCCGCTTCTTCTACAGTCCGGCAAAAAGGAATCATCACATGAAGATTCTTGAAACCAAATTCTTCACGAACTTTTTTGACAGCCTGTAGCTCCAATTTAAATGCTTCAGTATAGATTGGATCATAATAACGGGACGCACCACGCCAGCCGAGTAAAGAACTCGGTTCGAATGGCTCATATTTTTCACCGCCTCTTAAATCGCGATATTCACTTGATTTAAAATCGCTAAATCTAAGAGTAACAGGACGAGGTGCTAGTGCCTGGCAAACTTTACGAATGCCCTCAGCCAATGAGTCAATGACATAATCAGCACGGCCTGTCTCTATCAAATAAAGGGGATGTTCATGAATGGTCGTTGTCCAGATAAATTCCTCGCGCATCAAGCCAATTCCATCACAAGGAAGCGCTGCATAGCGATCAGCCAAATCGGGGTCACCCAGATTCATGTAAATCTTTGTTCCTGTAACAGGAAAGGTTTCCATAATTTGTACACTGGCTGCCGACTGTTCGTCTTTTTTAACCAAATCTTGAATAAGACCATCATATATAATACCATTCGTTGCATCAATCGTAATTTCCTGTCCGTTATTAATACTCACTGTTCCTTGTACGCCACGACTTTTTGTACCCACAATACAGGGAATCCCCAACTCACGGCTTACAATCGAAGCATGACACGTCATGCCGCCTGCATCTGTTACAATAGCCTTAGCCTTTTTCATAGCCGGAACCCAATCAGGTGCCGTCATTTCCGTAACTAAAATTTCACCCTCTTTAAAACTATCAATCATGCTTGGATTTAAAATAACATGGGCCTTGCCACTTACTCGCCCCGGACTAGCAGGCAAACCCTTCGTAATGACTTTACGTCCCGTCAGTTCGGTAGATTTAACAGCAGTACCTTGTTTTCCTCCCTGTTCTTTATTACGTCGTGACCAAACTGTTTCAGGCCGTGCTTGCAAAATCCAAAGCTTGCCGTCCCGTTCATCAATCCCCCATTCAATATCCATATAACAGCCATAATGCTTCTCAATCGCCAGCGAATACTCAGCAAGCTGATGAATTTGATCATTTGTTAAAACAGGTGACTTACTAAGTTCAACAGCAACTTTCTGCTCTTCACAGCCGCCGCCTGGCTTACGTACCAACATAATTGGTTTTTCGTGAACACTTTGATTGAGAACAGTGAGCCCTTTCTTCTCAACCAAGAAACTATCAGGCGTTACAGTGCCTTGCACAATATATTCACCAAGTCCCCACGAACCTTCTATTAGAATATTTTCATCATTTCCTGTGGCCACATCGACAGTAAACATAACCCCGGCGGCTTTAGAAAACACCATCATCTGAACAACAGCACTTAAAGCAACACTTAAATGATCAAAATTTTTCTTTACACGATAATAAACAGCACGATCGGTAAACATGGAAGAATAGCATTCCTTCACCCGTTCAATTACTTCTTCAGCTCCGCGCACATTCAAATAACTTTCCTGCTGCCCCGCAAAACTAGCATCAGGCAAATCCTCCGCTGTCGCACTAGAACGCACAGCAACAAATGGGGCTTCTTCTCCGACTTTTTTTGCGAGCTCATCATAGGCAACTCGAATATCCGCTGCAATATGTTCTGGCATAACCGTATCCATAATGGCTTGGCGAATATCAGCACTAACCGTGCGCAACTGGTAACTATCTTCCACATCAGGTAAACCTAATAAAAGTTCGGCAATCTTATTATCAAGACCTGTTTCTTTCACAAATAATCGATAAGCATGAGCAGTTGTAGCAAATCCATAAGGAACAGGCACCTTTGTACGTGAAGTAAGTTCTCCAAGTGATGCTGATTTTCCCCCTACAAGATCAACCTCTGTTTTATTAATTTCATTAAACCACAGCACTACTTTTTCCGCTTTATTCATATTAAATTCCTCCTCAGATGATTATAATTCGCCAATCAGTATATATTATTAAATAAAATAACCTTATTAGTATATACTATATAAGTTTGTTTTCTCCTCTTTTTAGTCTGAAAAAATATCTATTTTTTATCTGACTAAAAGGTAACTGTAAGTCCTATTAAGAAAAACTGCACATACAGTCTTTAATCTAACAAACAGATACAGAAATCTTTTACTATAAGCAGAAGTTAAGTAGAACGGTGGAACGCCTGTAATACGATTCCTGTACCGTTTCCACTGTTACTTTCCATGCATAAAAAAACAGGAGAGTCATATTGAAACTTACGTTCAGCATGACTCTCCTGTACTTTTTCGCTCGCCCGATAAACGATTAGACCATAATTTTATTAAAATCAGCTACCAATCCTGACAAGGCACTAATCGCTTTGAGTAAAGCCAAACGATTATTTCGCACAGCTTCATCTTCTACCATCACCATAACACCTGTAAAAAATTCATCAATCGGCTGTCGGAGAGCCTCAAGCGCCGCAAGAAGTCCTTCAAAATTGTACTGGCCTTTCGAGGATTCAACTTGTTGCCTAACCTGTAAAAAGGCTTGGTATAACGTCTTTTCTGCCTGCTCAACAAACAAGATTGAATCAATCGCTTGCTCCTGATCCTTCTTCGCCAAGTTGTTGACACGTACTAGCGCTTGAATAAGAGCTGTAGACGATTCTTGTGCAGCGAACTTTGATAGAGCCCCAGCCTTCAAATAGCTAGCATAGCAATCATCAACACCTTCAGCGAGTACAGCGTCAATCAGATCGTAACGCACCTGATTTTCAGCAAGGACATTTTTTAGTCTAAGTGCAAAAAAGTCCAATACATTCTGGCGTAGTTCCGTACGATCCTGACTGCCTGGCAAATTCAACAAATCCATGCTTTGATCAATAAGAGTACGAAGTGACATGTGCAGTTTGCCATTGAGTAAAATATTTACAATGCCGAGGGCCTGACGACGCAAGGCATAGGGATCTTGCGAACCCGTTGGAATAAGACCACGACTAAATGTCGCCACAATATTATCAAGTTTGTCAGCAATACCAATGGCCCTACCAGCAGCTGTCTTTGGCAAAATATCACCCGCAAAGCGTGGCAGATAATGTTCAAAAATTGCCTCCGCAACAGCCTCTTTTTCGCCTTGCAACAGTGCATAAGATCTTCCCATAACACCTTGCAATTCTGTAAACTCACAAACCATCCCCGTAACTAAATCGGCTTTTGCTAATTTAGCTGAACGGCTAAGAATCGTTTGATCCACTGCAATCTGCGCCTCACGTGCTACCAAAAGTGCCAATTTTTCCATTCGCTGCGTCTTGTCAAATAATGTTCCAAGTCCTTCTTGATATACAATCGTTTTAAGTTTATTCACTTGATCGTCTAAGGGAATTTTTTTATCCTCTTCAAAGAAAAATTCCGCATCAGCCAAACGTGCTCTGAGCACTCGCTCATTACCATGTTGAACAATTTCGAGATGTTCGCGGCCTCCGTTACGAACAGTAATAAATACAGGAATCAGCTTGCCATCCGCTGCAAAAACCGGAAAATACCGTTGATGCTCACGCATGGGTGTAATTAATGCCTCAGGTGGCAAAGTTAAATATTTTTCTTCAAACCGACCACAAAGAGCTGTAGGATATTCTACTAAATAAACAACTTCTTCAAGTAAATCTTGATCAATTGTCGCTGTCCCGCCCTGGGCAACAGCAAGCTCTTTAATTTGCTTAGTAATAACGGTGCGACGTTCACTTGGATCAACCATAACGAAATTTTCCTTGAGTTTTACAAAATAATCCTGAGGATTATCCACCGTGATGGATGTGGCACCTAAGAAACGATGCCCTCTTGTTATACGTCCACTATTAACTTCCGCAATAGTAAAGGGAATAATCTCTGTGCCATGAAGGGCAACAATCCAGCGAATGGGACGCACAAACCGAACATCTAAATCAGCCCAGCGCATATTTTTAGGAAAAGATAGATGCCCAATGATCTCTATCAGTATGTCAGGCAGCAATCCAGCCACATCCTGCCCCGCTTCAAATACCTGAGCATAAACATATCCCTCACGCACAACAAGCTGGCTTACATCCACTTTTTGGCCCCGCGCAAATCCCTGAGCCGCTTTTGTTGGCTTCCCGTCCTGATCAAAAGCCACTTTCAAAGAAGGCCCCTTGGTTTCAGCCGACTTATCACCCTGCTTATCAGCGAGTTGCGCAATGAATAAGGAAAATCGTCGTGGTGTTCCAAATGTTTTAACATCACCATAATCTATTCTAAGTTCACTTAACTTTTGCCTTGCCAAATTTTCTAACTGAGATAAAATATCCGGCATAAATTTGGCGGGTATTTCTTCTGTACCCATTTCAAGCAATACATCATTTGCCATTACGCTTGCCCCCCTTTGAGCAATGGAAATCCGAGTTTTTCACGTTGTGCAAGATAATTTTGCGCACAAAGACGTGCCATATTCCTTACGCGACCAATAAAAGCCGTCCTTTCACTAACACTAATAGCACCGCGGGCATCAAGCAAGTTAAATGTATGAGAACATTTCAGCACATAATCATAGGCAGGCAATACAAGCCCTTCGCCAATCACCCGGATTGCTTCTTGCTCATACTGATCAAATAACGTAAATAAAAGATCTGTATTAGCTACTTCAAAGTTATATTTTGATTGTTCTACTTCATTTTGATGAAACACATCACCATAAGTAATGTTCTTTACCCATTCTAGATCATAAACATTTTCCTTCCCCTGAATATACATGGCTAAACGCTCTAATCCATAGGTAATCTCGACTGCCACAGGTTTCACATCAATACTGCCTACCTGTTGAAAATAGGTAAACTGCGTAATCTCCATGCCGTCAAGCCAAACTTCCCAGCCAAGACCCCAAGCCCCCAGCGTCGGTGATTCCCAATTGTCTTCAACAAAGCGAATATCATGTTCCTCAGGATGAATACCTAATCGTTCTAAGCTGCTAAGATAAAGTTCCTGAATATTTGCTGGCGATGGTTTCATAATGATCTGAAACTGGTGATGCTGAAACAAACGGTTAGGATTGTCACCATAGCGCCCGTCTGCCGGACGGCGTGATGGCTCCACATAAGCCACATGCCATGGCTCAGGTCCAAGGGCACGTAAAAAAGTTGCTGGATTCATCGTTCCCGCTCCTTTTTCTACATCATAAGGCTGCTGAATAATACAATGCTGCCCAGCCCAATAGGTCTGTAATGAAAGAATGATTTCTTGAAATGTCATACTATCCCTCCTAATTTTACACAAAAAAAGTCCCGTCCCTGTAACAGTAACGTTACAGGGACGGGACGCTATCCCGCGGTTCCACCCTGATTGACCTTTCACGAGGTCCAACTTTATTGATTGCGAGCTTTACTTTCTTACGATTTCCTCTCGCAGCTCTAGAAGGCCTTTCATCTAATGGTGCTGAGCTTTCACTATCCTCAGTTCGCTTTTTTTTCACTAGACTACTCTTTCTATCATCGCTTAGCATATATCAATCTATTGATAGTGTACCCAATTTTCACGTAAAATGCAAGCCACGTCTTATAATTTCGGCTCTTCTTCGCCGTCTCTGGTCTCCTCCGTCGGCTCTACATCAACAATATCCTCTTTCCTGATCACTTCAATGGTGCATTTTTTAAATAATGCCGCCATAAAGCCTAACGATGCCATTTGCGGAACAAGTAACGCCCCAATAGCACCCACATACACAGGAATTTCAGCAATCACTTTATCATCACTTTTTATACGTATGCGATGAACATTGCCTTGTTTGATGAGTTCCTTCACCTTATCAATAGCTTCACTAGACTTGACCGTAAACTCTTCTGTCCAATGCGATTGGCTCTCGCCCTGATTTTTCTCAAGATCAATGAGCGCCTCAATAACATTGCCATGATGAAGTTCTAACGCTTCCTTGGCCTCTTTGTAACTCACATTTGTCCGCGAACGAAGTATGTCAATCTTTTCCAATGTTACTTCTTCCATGATCATGCCTCCTATATTTTCTTATTGAGCTAGCTAAGCAATACTATGAATAAAAGCTAAAGATTTCAATGGTTGATCCGAATGACACAACAGATAATCAAGAAATATTTTCTCCACCTGCATCAAATCACTCCCTGTAACAGAAAAAGAATCAGGGTGCTTCCAATCAAGCGTTATGAGTTTTTTTAGTAAGATAAAGGTAGATGAGGGAAGCTCTGCGGCCTCTGCTGTCGCACACTTTGTACAGCATACCCCCCCTGCAGATGGCGAAAACAAGTAAGTGTCATGCATAGCCACCTGATTGCCACAATGAACACAGACAGTGAGTTCAGGCGCAAACCCAGCCATCACTAACAATTGCCAACTGGCTGCTAAAGCAACAAGACGGGGATTTTTTTCGCCAATTACATGAAATACCTGTGCAACAAATTCAACTAGGCCCCCATCGCCCTCACCTTCCGGCCAAAACTGAATAACCAGTTCCGCCACAACAGAAGCATAAGCCATAATGGTTAAATCTTCTCTTAGCAGGTAAAAAGGTTCAATCATCGTGCACTGCCGCAAGGAACAACTTTTTCCTTGCGTATAAAAAATTTCAACATGAACAAAGGGTTGCAACAAACCGCTTAAAGGACTCTTGGCGCGACGAACATTACGCGCAAATAACTTCATCATGCCCTGATCAATAGATAAAAACGTAATGAGTCTGTCTGCATCACCTACGTTTTTACAATTCAGGATAAACCCTTCCGTCTGTAATAAGGCCATTAGAGATTCACACTGGTTGGTGCATGAAAGTTCATGTCACTCATCCCTTTACATCTTATTCTTGTCTAAATTCTGCAGAATTATCAATTAAACTGGCCCTAACCCGTACAATGCGAAATCCAGCGACAGCCAAAATAGAAAACTCATAATTGCCAAATATAATTTTATCGTTCAGTTCTGGGCGTCGTCCAAGATGCCCAAACATATAGCCACCAATCGTATCTTCTTGATGTTCTTCTAATTCAATATGAAGTAGCTCTGCAACATCTTCCAACAAAACACGACCATCAAATTCATAACTATTGTCAGACAAACGCTGAATTTCCAGCCCTTCTTCCTCATCATGTTCATCTTGAATGTTTCCCACAATCTCTTCCAACACGTCTTCCATCGCTACAAGACCGGCTGTTCCACCAAATTCATCAATAACCACACCCAAATGGGTACGCTTTTTCTTCATAATTTGCAGCACACTTGCCACAGATAATCCTTCAGGAACAACAAGAATTTCCCTCATAAGAGAATGCAAATCCCTCGAACCATTGTGCTCTACATCAAGCTCCATGATGTCACGCAAATGAACCATTCCAAGTACATGATCCTTATCTTCCGAACAAAGGGGGTAACGAGTATGACTTGTTTCTCTAACAACCTTCATATTCTCTTCTAAAGAATCTTCCATAAATAAACACACCATATCCTGGCGAGGAACCATGACTTCGCGGGCCGTGCGGTCTGCAAAATCAAAGACATTGTCAATTAACTCACTTTCCATCTTATCTAACACACCACCACGCGTGCTAGCACTGACAATAAGCCGGAGTTCTTCTTCAGACAAAGCCAAATTCGCTTCATGTGCTTTTGGAATACCAATGAGACTTAAAATCGCATTGGCAGCGCGTTCAAATAAAATGATGACTGGGAACCCGATTTTATGAAAAATATATAAAGGCCAAACAACAAACATGGCCATTTGTTCCGTCCGTTGAATTGCAATTGATTTGGGTACAAGTTCACCAATAACAATATGTAAAAAAGTAATTATAAGAAAACCTAAAGTAATACTAATGGTACTATGCAATAAGGTAGACCCAGAAAAATACTGGTTAATAATCGGTTCAAGGAGCGCCGATATAGTAGATTCTCCCAGCCACCCTAATGCTAGTGAAGCCAACGTAATTCCAAGCTGTGTTGCACCTAAATACGTATCCAAGGTGGATACAATATTCATAGCCAGTTCAGCTCGTTTATCTCCCTGATGAATCAGTTCTTGCAACCGTGTTTTACGAATTTTTACCAATGCAAACTCCGCTAACACAAAAAATCCATTGATTAAGACTAAACAAATCGCTGCAGCCAGTTTGATAAGACTAAATAATGGACCATCTATACCATCGATAGAGCATCTCTCCCAAATTTTTCATGACAATTCGCTCAAATATCATGACTTCTAATATGTATTCCCTCTTAACAAGATGATAGCATTTTGCACTGCTATGGTCAATAAAGAGAAGAAAAAAAGGCATGATTACTCATACCCTAAAGATCTTAGAATAGAATCACGATTGCGCCAATCCTTTTTCACCTTTACCCAAAGATCAAGATAGCACTTCGATCCGAGTAGATTTTCCACATCCAGGCGGGCTTGCTGACCAATCTGCTTTAAAAGTTTTCCGCCCGTACCAATAATAATCCCCTTTTGCGAATCGCGCTCCACATAAATAACAGCCCGTACATAAATTTGATCATTGGGTCGTGAGGCAATCTCTTCAATATCCACAGCAATCGCATGAGGAATTTCTTCTCTTGTCAAGTGCAAAGCTTTTTCACGAATCAGTTCCGCAATAATCAAGCGCTCCGGTTGGTCCGTGATCATGTCATCAGGAAAATATTTTGGCCCAACAGGCAGAAATTTTTGAATTTCCCCCAACAACTTGTCCAAATTAATTTTATCCTTCGCTGATACAGGGACAATGGCCTGAAAAGGATACTGCGTCTGATAGCTGCTTATGATAGGCAGTAATGCAGTCTTACTAATTAAATCAATTTTATTGACAACCAAAAATACGGGTGTCTTAATCTCCTTGAGATGTTCAATAATATAATGTTCCCCAGCACCGAGTTTTTCTGTTGCATCCACAACAAATAAGACGGCATCCACTTCTTTTAGCGTCGACTCCGCAGCCTTGACCATAAACTCACCCAGCTTATGTTTTGGCTTATGAATTCCAGGTGTATCAACAAAAAGCATCTGATAGTCCTCAGCTGTTAATACACACATGATTTTATTACGTGTCGTTTGCGGCTTATCACTCATAATGGCAATTTTTTGACCAATAATACTATTCACAAGGGTGGATTTTCCCACATTGGGGCGGCCAATAACGGCAACAAATCCCGAGCGAAAAGCTGACGATTCTTTCAATTTAGCAAAGCCTCCTAAAAGTTAGGCCATATTGGCCATAATAATTAATTTGTGACACATTATTTCATGATCGGTTCATCCCTAAGGCACTTAAAACAACCTCTTCTTCTTTGCGCATTTCAAGTTTATCGTCCTCTGTTTCATGATCATACCCCATAAGGTGCAAAAAACCATGAATCGTCAGATAAGCCAATTCCCGTTCAAGGCTATGTCCATATTCCTCAGCTTGCCTTGTTAATGTGTCAACAGAAATAATAATATCACCTAAAAGCTCTTCAGCCGGACCATCAACAATTTCAGGCTCCTCCCCTTCATTTAAAGCAAAAGAGAGTACATCTGTCGGACGATCGACCTTGCGAAAATCACGATTCAGCTGATGAATGGTTGCATCGTCACATAGGGCTACACTGACTTCTGCGGCCTGACTCAATCCATACAATTCAGCTGCTTTTTGTAAAACGGTCCGAACTGTCTCCTCCATCGCAGGCAATACTGTCACCTCGGACAACAAGCTGCTTACATTGATTTCCATTCTTTATCTTTCTCCTTTCAAAATCTTTCATGTCGGGGTATTCAATTCGCTTATGAAACATGCTTGACAGGACGCGAATATACACATCGCCAATACTATTTAAGTCACGCAGCGTCAAATTGCATTCGTCCAGTTGACCATCATGAAGACGCTGTTTGACAATTTTACGAACTGTCGCTTCAATCCGATTAACATTTGGTTTAGAAATCGACCGTACAGCAGCTTCACAGCTATCTGCAAGCATAATCAGCGCTGCTTCTTTCGATTGAGGCCGTGGACCTTCATAACGAAAATCAGATTCAATAATACACTCACTATGATCATTTTCTGTCGCCAAATGATAAAAATAGGATACGAGTGTCGTACCATGATGTTGTTGTACTACATCAATAATACGCTCAGGAATTTTGTATTCACGACACAAATCACTGCCATCTTTTATATGTGATGTGACAATGAGTGTACTTAAAGAAGGTGCTATTTTCTCATGGGGATTTTCACCCCCGCCCTGATTTTCCACAAAAAAGTAAGGTCGCTTGATTTTGCCAATATCATGGTAATAAGCCCCTACGCGGGAAAGTACAGGATCAGCGCCAATTTCGGCAGCGGCTGTCTCAGCTAGGTTACCTACAAGTATACTATGATGATACGTTCCCGGCGCTTCAAGCAAGAGTTGCCGTAATAACGGATGATTAGGCCGGGCTAAATCAAGCAACTTCGATGCCGTTGTAATATTAAACAGATTTTCAAGATAAGGCAAAATACCAATCGTTATAATAGAGGCTGCTATACCGCTAAATGCACCTAACACACATTGAATAAAAAGTTCCGTACTATCCAATTGTTCCACGAGACCTGTAGCACCAATAACAATGAACTGAATAGCAGCAATCCACAGGCCCGTCTTAGGCAAAGTATACTGCTCAACAGGACGAGAAACACAGTATACTCCCGTAATACTGCCAATTAAAGCCGTCACAACGGCACGTAAGTCATGATCCACAATGACGCCGAAGAAAAGACCCAGCGTAATGCTCACAGACAATCCCAGCCGACGATCAACTAACAGAGTGGCAAGCAGAGCCCCAACAGCCATGGGAGCAGCAAAGTCCGAATAGTAGTGAGCGATTTTCCCCACGAGCAAAGTCACAAGAACAACAAGACCTAACAAGACAAGATCGGAATCATTGTCAAAAACGGACCGAACAAACAAGTGAAGAAAAGTCATTTCTAGCGCCATAATGACAAGCACAAAAATACTCAGTCCAAAAATTCTTAACTCATTTGCCTGTCCCTTAGACAGACCCAATTCTTCCAAGGCACGAATCTGTTCCGCCGTCACAACATCGCCCCGTCTGACGAGAACCTGGCCTTTTTTGACTGTATCGCGCACAGGATCAATACTGGCCAACGCACTTTGCTTACGCTTATCCGTTTCTTTGAGATTCAGTACAAAATTCGGTTTAAGCAAGGCCTCTGTCAAAGCACTGGCTAGCAATTTATTATCTTTTGATAAATTTGCTTCATTAATCTCCAGAACAATCTGTTTACGCGTGAGCTCCAACTCATCTTCTCGGATCCCCCGCTGCAAATACTTATGTATCAGTGGCGCAACAAATTCTTGACAGTTCATAAGCGACTGTTCATCCGTGTTAATCAGCATGGTAAGTAGTGAAGTCGGTAGAGCATTCGCTACAGTCCCTTGTACCTTGTCCAGTCTCTCTCCATCTGTCAGCTGTTTGTCACGAACCACAGCCTGCGCCATCTGGAATAAGTTTTTTAAATCATTTTCTGTTGTCGTAATGACCGCCTTATCCAGATCATACACACTCACAACGCTTGCCATGACTTCCGATTCTAACTGCTTCGTTTTGACTGTATTGACATAGGAAACAGAACGAGGCGCTAAGATATCGCGGTCGCTAATTTGTCCAACTTCAAAAAAAACTTTATCAGGAATAAAATCTGTCGATAACAAAATGACAAACAGGCTAAAAAAGGCCAAAACCAAAACGATTCGCCGAAAAACAGGTCTAGCGTAAATACTACCTGGCTGCATAAATAAGTCACACAACCGACTATTTGTAGAAATCATTCATTTCCTCCAAGCGAGTTATTGAATCACTCTTCTATTGGTGGTTTTCGAACTCTTCATAGGCCCGAATAATGCGAGCCACCACTTCGTGACGTACCACATCCGTTTCACCAAATTCAGTTACAGCAATTCCCTTGACCCCTTTCAGAATCGTACAAGCTTGAGCAAGACCAGAACGCTGTCCTTTAGGCAGATCAATTTGCGTAAGATCACCTGTAATAACCATTTTCGATCCGAACCCAAGACGCGTTAAAAACATCTTCATTTGCGGCACTGTTGTATTTTGAGCTTCATCCAAAATAATAAAAGCATCTTCCAGCGTCCGTCCCCGCATATAAGCAAGCGGTGCTACTTCAATGATATTTTTGGTCATAAATTTTTGAACCGTATCGCTGCCTAAAATATCATACAAGGCATCATACAAGGGCCTCAAATAAGGATCTACCTTTTCCTGCAAATCACCTGGCAAAAAACCTAGCTTTTCACCAGCCTCTACAGCAGGTCGAGATAATATGATTTTTTCCACTTTTTTTGTTTTTAATGCCTGAGCAGCCATAGCAACAGCCAAATAGGTTTTTCCTGTCCCCGCAGGACCAATGCCAAATGTAATTTCATGGTGACGGATGAATTCAAGATACCCAAGTTGGCCCCATGTTTTTGGTTTGACAGAACGGCCACGGGACGTTACTAAAACCGTGTCAGCGTAAAGGGCATGGAGCTTATCACCATTAGAAGCCTTCACCATACCCAAACTATATTTCACATCATGAACAGTAATAAAGTTACCACCTCTATGTAAAAATAAAAGCTCAGAAACTAGCTGATAAATCTGATCAACTTCTGCAGTTTCGCCCAAAAGAACCAGCTGATCGCCGCGCGTTGTAATTTGACTCGAAAAATTCTCTTGAAGTATTTGTAAATATTCATCATTCCGGCCCAAAATACTTAATGCCTCCTGATGATCAGCAAAATCAATTCGTCTTTCAATAGGGTTATTGATTTCTTCCTGTGGCAATAACTTAGCCTCCCTGTACAATCGTTAGGATTTTTCCAATATTCTCAATAGCTTCTACACGGATCTTTACACGCACTACATTGGGTTCATCGAGTGACATCACTTCGATGTTGCGCGTTAAAATTTGTGCATTTTTTGGTATCTGTTCAGTAAGGGCAGCTAAGGCTTGACGCTTGGCTTCTTCCAAACATGCTTCACGGCTTTTTTCAAGCAAAACCGGCAAAGTCTCGTAAAAGACCTGCATAGTAGATTCGACAGGAAGCGTATTATTCCTCCACCACGGAATTTTTTTGATTGAAACCTCTGTGTCATACGTAGCAAAGGGCAGTTCATCGACTCGCTTTAAAACAAACTGCTCATTGCCAAGAGTAAGTTTAAATGACGAGACTCTATTTCCTGTACGCTGTGGCACTAAGCGAACAAGCCAATCTTCACCATAGCTTTCGTACCATACCTTGGCTTTAACAATACCTGAAGCTCTTATCCCGGGTGTGAATCCTAAGGAACTTTCTCCCTTAATGAGGATATCCCCCTTCTTTACAGTATCATCCTTTTTAACCACACCCTGCCCAGCCACAACGATCATTTCCGTAATCACGCCATCTTTATCAGCCACGACATGAGCCGGCTCTTTTGATTCTTCTTTGGGAAACGTCTTCTCCACCACTTCAATGACAGCCCGTGTTCCCATAAAATGGACCGAGACCCAAGCTATCTCTGGAACGGTAAGTAACAAGGTGTTTTCAACATTCTTCTGCTCGATCGTGTCTTTCTTACTTCCCACCCTCAGCCCCTGCTCATAGGCAATACGAAGCACTTCACTTTTCGATAAATTCTGTAAACCCTGCACATCAACAAACCACACAAAAGCTGAGCAGTAATCAAGTAGAAAACAAAATAATAATGCACCAATGACAAGCATTTTACGATGTTTCATTTTTTTTAAAAAGAAGGGAAAACCGTTATATCCCAAGACTTCTACTCTTGTTTGACTGATCTTCACAAGAGGACGAATAACAAAGAAATCACCTAACCGGATGTAGGCATAGAGATCTTGCTCCCGTTTGATAACATTCCAGAGCAAAATATTATTTGCTAAACATAAATTAACAAATTTTTCCGGAATAATACCTTGTATTCTGATATAAACAATACCGCCAAAATAATTACCCAGTCTTGTGAGAAGCACTTTCTTTCCCCCTACAAGTCATATTGAACAAGCTTAATAATTCCTTCAACAAGAATTTGTTCTTGTTGTAAATTTCCTAGAGACAGTTGTTCACCATGAATAATGAGGGTACCTTGACTGAGCTTAATTCTTACAAGAACAGTGGAATATTCAATAATCCCCTTATGATTTTCCACAAGTAATTGCTTATTGCCAAGCATTGTCATGCGGGGTAAATCAAGAACAATATCATCTGGCAATTCGAGTAAATTCGCAAGTACGAGTAAATTATTTTTTTTATTTCGGCCCATTCTTTTCCCCCCTCATACCATATGTATGTCATAACAAAGGGTTTAAGACAAGAAATCAGCATGAATATAGCTCGCACGCTACATTCATGCTGACTAATAGCCAAAGGTAAAGCGATAAAACCTGTTACTGTACACAAAGCATAGGCAACTGCTCCATCGGAAAAGAAACATCTCGTGTAATAAAATCCTCGAATTTATGAACCTTTACTGGCGCTGCAAAGCGCATATAGTTTGTAGCCACAATCATTTCACCACAATCTAAATTTTTAATTTCATTACGTTGCTGCAAAATGTCTTTACGACACATTGTTTCAATCTTACTACGATCAGCCCGGGAAGCCAAACCTAAGATGAACAAGGTATTGAGCTGCGACAGTACCTTATCAGCAAGCAAGCGGGGTTGCTGATCAACAACACAGAGTCCCATATTAAACTTACGGGCTTCGCTAACAAGCTGGGCAAATACATTATTTGATGCATGCTCTTTTTTGCCTAAAAAACGATGCGCTTCTTCAAGAACAATCAGTACAGGACGCAACTTAGCCATATCCTGCTCCAAACTCTTGGCATGATGTTGCAATAATTTTTTCGACACCAGTGTTGCGAGAGCCTGCTCCCCAATGGAAGAAGTATTTTTGAGTTCCACAAGAACAATCTTGCCTGCTTCAATGTCACTAAGCAGTTTCGCCATAACAGATGATTCATCGAGCTTCATATTCAGTTCTTGTTGCAAATTCCAACAGATACTTTTGATTTTACTAATTGTTCGTGGCTGAAATTTTTGCCCTGTACAACCTTTTAATTCATCAATAATATCTTCTGTTTCATATTTTAATACATAGTCCATCCAATGATCCTGCCAAACTGCTGCCAATTTATAAAGAGCATCAAGCTGCACTTCGCTAAATGTCGCACAAGCAGTAACATCGTCTGGTTCCATCTCAGCAAAATTAACAGTAAGCTTTGTGACATCGGAAGTATGAGGTTGCGTATTATAAACACACAATCGCTCATGAGCAAAAGGATGCTGCGCTAAAGCATCATAATACTCATTATGCACATCAAAAATAAGCAGACCATACTGCTTATTATTCATGACGGAACTTGCTAGTACCTTGACAAGATTGCTTTTACCTGACCCTGTCGTACCAAAAATCCCCATATGTTCTGTAATAGATTTTGAACCATAAATACCTACAGGCAGCTCTAAAACACCGCGTCCGCCTTTCAAATAGCCAACTTCCAAATCACCCTTCATTTCAGCCAATAATGCCGTATCTTGATTACCTAGCGAGCGAACTTCAGCAAAAAAATCAGGACATGTTTTAGGATTATACAATTGGCCCTTATCATCAGCATAACATAGTTGTTCAGCCATACCTAGTTTTATCGTATGATTGCCCCCAAGATAGAAATCCAGTTCATCTTGATTTTCCACCTGTCCATCGGCATTCAGTTTACTCATCAGATAATTGACACCATTCAAACCCGACCAGCGCGATTTCACCTTAAAATCATAGGCGCGAATGTAAAATCGCTCCTCACCTTTTCCTTCAACAACTAAGATATCACCAAAATCGACCTGTTCATGAGGGGCGACTACAAATTCAACATACGTGCCTTTGGCATAGGTAAGTCTACCGCGATAATGCGATTCCATGCTTTCACCCCATTTTCTCATAATAAATCTTTGCTTGTTATTTTGTGCAAAAATCGAAAAAAAATGCCGCCCAACTTTTGTTAAAAGTGAGCGGCATTTTCAAATTCATTCTAACGCGCTTTAAATGATCCATAAGGTCTGACAAGTTTAGGTTTAGCTAAAATTTCGGCCCATACAATGCCTGTTGCAACTTCCGATGAAGTAATAGCTGAATTTTCATCAACCACCTTCGTTGAAAGCATTTCTACTTGCGAACGATTGGTTGACTTAGGCTCCACTTTTTTTTCAGCAATCATGATGGTAGGCTGCAACGTCTCTCTTGCCTCATAAGCTGTCACAACTCGCGCAGAGTCGTCCATCGGAAGCGGCTCTGGTAACGGAGTTTTCTTAGGAACCTTTGGATAGTCATATGTTTTACGCTGCTTCTTTCGCAATAATTCAGGCAATCCATAAAGCAATGCCATTAATAGAAAAACCCAAATGATATCCATCAGCTACCCCCTATTTCTTTTCTGTCGGGCTGGGTGCACCTGTTTTGGCAATGGTCTCGCGCATTTGCGTATCAGCGAGTACGTTATTTAAATTATAATAGTCCATTACACCTAAATGCCCCTCTTTAAGAGCTTGGGCCATAGCATGAGGCACTTCAGCCTGAGCTTCCACAACCTTGGCCTGCATTTCTTGCGTAAAAGCCTTCATTTCCTGTTCCTTAGCCACAGCCATAGCCCGCCGTTCTTCAGCCCGGGCCTGAGCAATACGTTTCTCAGCCTCAGCCTGATCTGTCAAAAGCTGCGCACCAATATTACGCCCTACATCTACATCGGCAATATCAATTGAGAGTATCTCAAAAGCTGTTCCTGCATCAAGCCCTTTAGATAAAACAGTCTTTGAAATATGATCGGGATTTTCCAGTACATCCTTATGATCCACAGAAGAACCGACTGTTGTAACAACCCCTTCGCCAACACGGGCAATAATAGTCTGCTCGCCAGCACCACCCACTAAGCGATCAATATTCGCCCTCACTGTAACGCGGGCTTTGACTTTGAGCTCAATCCCGTTTTTTGCCACAGCAGAAATAACAGGCGTCTCAATGACTTTTGGGTTAACACTCATTTGCACAGCTTCCAATACATCCCGTCCAGCCAAATCAATTGCTGCTGAACGAGTAAAAGGCAGGGGAATCTCAGCGCGCTGCGCAGCGATCAGTGCATCGACGACACGATCTACATTCCCGCCAGCCAGAAAATGGGCTTCAAGTTGATTGGCATTCACTTCAATTCCTGCCTTATTCGCTTTAATTAGCGGTAAAACAATAGCTGCGGGCGGAACACGACGTAACCGCATGCCAATTAACGTAAAGATCCCCACTTCCACCTTTGCGGCCATAGCCGAAATCCAAAGCCCCAAGGGCACAAAATGCAAAAACAAAACCACTGCAAAAGCCACAACAACTAATAACAGTAACGACACGATTAAACTCCCCATATCATAACCTCCTCATTTGTAAATCACGAATGCGAAACGATTTCAACAACAATCCGTCGTCCTGATACACTGACAACGACAATGGGTTCATGAACGGCAATGTACTGTCCCTCTGACACGACATCCACTTGTTTCCCTTCAATCATCACCGTACCTGCCGGACGTAATGGCGTAACAGCGATACCTTCTTTGCCCACAAGGGCTGAATAATCCAAAGAAGATGTATAGCCATCCGCTGTCTTAGCCTGATTTTTCAACACAAATCGCGACCAAAGTTTACTTGTTGGCAGCTTTTTGACAATGAAAGCGAAAATCACCAAAGCCAAAATAAGACTGCTTGCTAAATACTCGACAGCAAAACCGTCCCCGCCTAATACCAAAAATAGTCCGCCAAACATCATAAGCATACCACTGATACCAAAGATTGCTGATCCAGGAATAAATAGCTCAAGAACAATGAGCGCCGCACCACCAAAAAAGAGTAGTGCTGGCATCCAGCCTGTCGCACCTACAAGCAATTGGCTTCCCATCAATACGGCTGCCGCAATCAGTCCCATTAAGGCAGCAATCCCCACACCGGCTGTTTTTATTTCCGTTAAAATAGCCAGAAAAATCAGTGTGACTAAGAACCCTTTGACAAGTGGGTCTGACAGATAACCAACAGCCTTTTCCGTCGTATTCATTTCCGCAACGTCCACTTGCCTTTGGCCCAAACCATACTGATTAAGCACGGTAGCCCGATCAGGCAGAACAGCTTCAGCAAACCCAGCCTCAACAGCCTGCTTATCTGTAAAAGCCAAAATTTCACCCGGTCGGGCATAAATACCATAACCTAGAGACTTGTCAACCATAGCAGCTGCCGCATTTGCGTCTCGACCATTACGGTCTGCTGTTGCCGAAAACTCAGCTTTTAAAGCAGCTACAGTCTTCTCTGTCGTCGGAATCGGTTCAGCCGCCCCAATACTACTTCCCGGCGCCATAATAATATGCCCATGAGCAAGAGCAATCAAGGCCCCTGCCGACCAAGCCCGATTTTTCACAAAACAAATCGTTGGAATAGGACTTTCACTAATAATATCACGTATTTTTGTCGCTGAATCAACGAGTCCGCCAAAAGTATCGAGTTCAACAAGTACGGCATCACTCTGTTTATCTGTAGCTTCCCCAAAAGCACGATGAATTAGCGCCAATTGACTCGGATTAATTTCGCCATTTAAACGAATTACAGTCACCTGGCCTTGAGCCTTAACGACAGAAAAAGGCACACACAGGATCATAACTAGACAAAAAACTTTCAGTATGACAGAAATCCGCTTCATTTTTATCACCTCAGGACCTTATATCCTAGTTTATTCGCCACCGGTTCAAACCATTCCTGTCACCCTAGACACAAATAAATCCGGTACTCTGTTATGAGCACCGGATTGTATTTATGATTGAAGCAATTCACGCACGATTGTGTTGACGAGTTTACCATCTGCTTTACCTTTCACTGAAGGCATCAAGATAGCCATTACTTTGCCCATTTCCTTGGCAGTAGAAGCACCGGACTTGGTAACAGCAGCTTGAGCTAAAGTACGAATTTCCGCTTCGCTAAGCTGCTTGGGCAGATAGTGCATTAACACTTCAATTTCACGTTCGAGATTTTCTACCAACTCGGGACGATTACCTTTTGTAAACTCCTCTATTGAATCTCGCCGCATTTTTACCTCTTTAGTCAAAACGTCCAGAACTTGTTCATCCGTTAGTTCGGTTTTTTGTTCAATTTCTGCGTATTTGATATTGGCACGAACCATGCGAATCACAGAAAGTCTGAGTTTTCCCGCTTCTTTCTCTTTCATCGCTGATTTCATGTCGGCTGTCAACTTATCTTTAAGAGACATTCCTCAATACCTCCGGAAACACTAATTAAACTTTCTTTTACGCGCTGCTTCGGACTTTTTCTTCCGTTTGACGCTAGGTTTTTCATAATGTTCACGTTTTCTTACTTCAGAAAGAACACCGGCTTTTTGACAGGAACGCTTGAATCTGCGGAGTGCGCTTTCCAGTGTTTCGTTTTTACCAACCTTGATTTCTGCCATCTGATCTCCCTCCCTCCACGCAAGCCTACGGGAAGTGCATTCATATACACCTGAATATTATACAATAGGGCACAAGCAACTGTCAATCTTAACCTGGCGGCCAAGTCATAAATCGCCCACCAAGAATATGCAAATGTAAGTGCTGAACTGTCTGACCGCCATTATCTTTCGTGTTTATTACTGTACGAAAACCGGCCTCATCCATGCCAACTTGCTTCGCAATAATTGGCACAGTAGCCAAAAGATGCCTCAAAAGGTCTTGGTCTTCTTCTGTCGCTTCCAGGATGTTAGCAATATGCTTCTTTGGAATCAAGAGAATATGAATAGGAGCGGCTGGTTGAATATCAGGAAAAGCTAACACGCGATCATCTTCATAGATAATCTCCGCAGGAATCTCCCTGTTTACAATTTTACAAAACACACAGTCTTGCTGCATATGCCAGATACACCCCCCTTCAATAAGAACACGTAATAAAGACTTACATTTATAACTTAATTCGGCCTTTATAGCCAGAATCCTGCCAGAATCAGCCAGAAGAATTTATTTTTGTACTTTTCCTTGTACACCATCAGGCATAAGGTCTGTGATGACGACAGGCATAATCATTCCAATCAATGAATTATCAGGTGTAGGTGCCAAAACCTTTAAATAATTTTCCGTATGCCCCTCACTATACCCCTTATCGTAAGTTTCAAATAGTACAGGAAGTACCTTGCCGATAAATCGAGCAGCATACTGAGCAGCTAAGTCACTGGCTAGTTCTTGCATAACATGAGCCCGCTCTTTCTTGACCTCTTCAGGCACCTGGTCAGGAAAAGTCGCAGCTGGCGTACCCTCACGCTTAGAATATGGGAAGATATGCATCTTAGAAAACTTCATTTCGCGAACAAATTCCACCGTTTCATGAAAAAGTTCCTCTGTTTCACCAGGAAAACCGACAATTAAATCCGTAGAAATAGCGATATCAGGAACTTCGTTTACAATATTTTCAATCAAATGTCGATATTCAGCTGTTGTATACGGGCGATTCATTCCTTTGAGAATACGATTACACCCTGATTGCAGCGGCAAATGAAGATGACGACACAATTTAGGATGAGTTTTTAAAAGATGAATCATCTCACCCGTTACTTCAATGGATTCTAGCGAACCTAAGCGAATGCGCATGATACCTTCCACTTCAGTAATCGTCTTTACAACATCTGCTAACGTCAAATGATCTGATAAATCACGTCCATAGGCACCCAAATGAATACCCGTTAAAACAACTTCTTTAAACCCGGCAGCAACGAATTTGTCCATTTCGCTTAAAATTCCGGCAAGCGGACGCGACCGTAAGGGACCACGTGTATAGGGAATAATGCAATAGCTGCAAAAATTCGTACAGCCTTCTTGAATTTTTAAAAAGGCCCGCTGCCTGCCAGGCATGGCAAGTAAAGGAATTTCTTCAAACTCCCTGGCCTCCATAATATTCGTTACAACATTGATTTTTTTATGTTCTTGGACGGCGGCTTCCACAAGATCGACAATGCCCTGACGATTTTGCGTCCCCACAATGACATCTACACCTTTTATGGCAGCAACTTCGTCAGCAGCAATTTGGGCATAACACCCTGTTACAGCCACTATAGCCACAGGATTAAGCCGCTTAGCCCGCCGAATATATTGACGCGATTTTTTTTCACCTAAGTGCGTGACAGAACACGTATTGATCACATAAACATCAGCTATTTCATGAAATCCGACAATTTCATAGCGGCGCTCAAGAAATAGTCCTTCAATTGTTTCTGTTTCAAATTGGTTCACTTTACAGCCTAAAGTGATAAAAGCTACTCTTGGCATAGTGTTCCTCCTAAATCACCACATTCATACATAACAATGGCCAGAGCCGATGTTGCCGCTGTCTCCGTACGCAAAATGCGCGGTCCCAAACTCACAACATGGGCACCGCGCTCTCTCGCGCCTGCTACTTCATTTTTACTAAACCCGCCTTCTGGACCAACGATCAAGAGAAAAGACTGCTGCATCGACTGCTGCAGAATTTGTTTCACACCCAATTTATCTTCCTGCTCATAAAAAAACAGCGTTGTATAATTAGGCCTTTCCTGCATCCATAGCTCGCTAAATGACAAGATGTCCTGCACAACAGGAACACTTAAACGATGACATTGTTTGGCTGCTTCAGCAGCAATTTTCTGCCAACGAGCCTGTTTTTGCTGTTTCTTAGCCGCATCATATTTAACAACACAATGTTCTGTAACAAGGGGAATAATCGTGTGAACACCAAGTTCTACAGCCTTCTGCACAACATAATCAAATTTATCGCCCTTCGCCAAGCCTTGAGCAAGCGTAATATGAATGGGTGGCTCACTTGTACGTTCAATGACTGACAGAAGTCTCACTGTGACTTCTGTTGGATCAGCACAGACAATACAAGCCTCAGCTGCTTGTCCATTAGCACTAACCACTTGGATATTACTCCCTGCCTTGAGCCGAAGCACCTTAGCCGCATGCCAAGCTTCATCACCTGTCAGCACCATAACGTCTTTTATTTCACGAACAAAAAACTGTCTCATTTAACATTCCTTACGCGCAACAACGGCGACCCAACCGCCTTCTTCGCTCACCTTATCAACAGTAAAATGGTTAGCAAATAACACAGCTGTTACATCACTTAACCGTTCAGCAATAATACCACTGGCAATAAAAGCTCCGCCTGCGCCTAGTCTTATCTTCACATCAGGAATCACCTTGATAATAATATCGGCGACAATATTGGCAACAATCAAATCAGCATCTCCCGTAACACCTGTAAGTAAATCGCCTTCAGTAACAGTCACAGTATCCTCGACATGATTGAGGCAAATATTTTCTTTGGCAACACGAACAGCAACACCATCCAAATCAACAGCATGCACTTGTTTCGCGCCTAATTTCGCACAGACAATACTTAAAATACCAGAACCCGCACCGACATCAAAAACTTTCATGCCAGGCTCAATCAAATCCTCAAGATGACGAATGCACATGGCCGTTGTGTGGTGAGTTCCTGTTCCAAAAGCCATACCAGGATCAAGTTCAATGACAATATCATCCACTCCGGCTTCATAATCTTCCCAAGTAGGTTTAATAACAATTTTTTCTCCCACCTTGACAGGATGAAAAAATTCTTTCCAACTCGTTGCCCAATCTTCATCCTGAATCTCACGGCAAGTAATCTTTCCACAACCACAATCAATATCATGTCCACTAAGATCATTGACCTTGCCTTCAAACAACTGCAATTTACCATCAATTGCTTCATCAACAGGCAAATAGGCCTTGACAATGACAACTTCCGTATTTTCTTCCAGTGGAATATCGCAATAGTCCCAAGCACCTGATAACCGATACGTATTAATTAACTCCGGATCTTCAATAACAACACCACTCGCCCCGAGATCATGAAAAATATTGGCCACCGCTTCGGTGGCCTCATGAGAGGTTTGGATACTGATTTCAGCCCACTTCATCTGCACTCGCCCCTTTTATGGAATTAAGAAACCCCAAACGCATCCTTCATTTTTTTAAAGAAGCCTTTTTGTTCCGGGTTAATATCTTCTCCGCTAATACGGGCAAATTCTTTTAACAGTTCGCGTTGCTTCTCTGTTAAATTTTTCGGTGTAACAACTTTGACTTTCACATGCTGATCACCGCGACTATTCCCTCTTAAATGGGGTATACCTTTATTTCGAAGCCTAAAGATAGTACCCGACTGTGTCCCCTCTTCAATGCGGAATTTCACTCTTCCCTCTAAAGTAGGAACTTCAATCTCATCACCCAAAATAGCCTGAACGAAACTAATCGGCACTTCACAAATCACATCATTGCCTTCTCGTACAAACAGTTTATGCGGTTTTACAAAAATATAAACATATAAATCACCCTGCGGGCCGCCACGCATGCCTGCTTCACCTTCATGAGCCACGCGAAGCCTGGAACCGTTATCGACACCACCAGGAATTTTAATTTTTATTTTTCTTCTTGCTTTAACTTTTCCTTGACCATGACACTCTTTGCAAGGCGTCTTCACAATTTTTCCTTCACCATGACAACGATCACATGTTTTGACATTCATCATACGGCCAAAGGGGGTATTTTGGGTAAACTGTACCTGCCCTGTGCCTTTACAGTCTGGACAGGTATCAGCATGTGTTCCTGGTGCTGCACCCGTGCCATGACAGGCCCGACAATCCTCCGTCCGCGGGATTTCAATTTCCTTTTCTACACCAAAAGCAGCCTGTTCAAAGGTAATCTCCATATCATAGCGTAAATCGGATCCTTTTTCCGGACCATTCGATCTTCCACCAAAACCCTGTCCCCCAAAAAACATATCAAAAATATCGCCAAATCCACCTGCACTGGCACCACCAAAACCACCGCCAAATCCACCAAATCCAGCACCACCCTGGGCACCGTCAAAGGCAGCATGACCATATTGGTCATACTGCGCTTTCTTATCGGCATTTGACAAGACTTCATAGGCCTCTGAGGCTTCTTTAAACTTTGTTTCCGCCTCTTTGGGGTTGTCACGATTCACATCAGGATGATACTTTCTAGCTAATTTACGATAGGCTTTTTTAATTTCATCATCTGATGCTGACTTAGAGACTCCCAAGACTTCATAATAATCTCGTTTACTCACCTTGCACCATCCTAAGCTTTTTCATTCTTTTTGTCATCGACTACTTCAGCATCTACGATGGTCTCATCTTTATCTTTCGCTGCACCGTCCGCTGCTGCGTCAGGCTGTCCCTGCGCTTGTGCCTGGCTATACAAGGCTTGCGAAAGTTCATAGAAGGGCTTAGTCAATGCTTCTGTATCAGCTTTAATTTTTTCTACATCTGTACCCTTCAATGTTTCTTTTAGATTATTTGCAGCTTGCTGTACCTTCTCGATTAAAGCCTTATCTGCTTTATCGCCAATATCCTTAATGGCCTTCTCAGCTTGATAAACAAGAGAATCGGCATTATTTCTTACTTCAATGCCTTCTTTATTTTGTTTATCTTCTGCTGCATGAGCTTCCGCTTCTTTAACCATCCGATCAATTTCATCCTTACTAATACCGCCTGAAGAAGTAATCGTAATTTTCTGTTCCTTGCCTGTACCCAAATCTTTTGCTGAAACATTCACAATACCATTGGCATCAATATCGAATGTTACTTCAATTTTAGGCACGCCACGTGGAGCCGGTGGGATACCCGATAATTCAAAACGACCTAATGTTTTATTCGAGGCCGCCATTTCACGTTCACCTTGTAAGACATGAATGTCTACAGAAGGCTGGCTGTCAGCAGCAGTCGAAAATGTTTGGCTTTTTGATGTCGGAATGGTTGTATTGCGTTCAATAATCTTCGTGAAAACGCCACCAAGTGTTTCAATACCAAGGGATAGAGGCGTAACATCAAGAAGCAACACATCTTTGACTTCCCCTACAAGTACACCCGCCTGAATGGCAGCACCGACAGCTACACATTCATCAGGATTAACACCGCGATGAAGTTCTTTACCAATAAAGCCTTTAATGGCTTCCTGTACGGCAGGAATCCGTGAAGATCCGCCAACTAAAATGACTTTATTAATGTCTTTGGGCGACATTCCGGCATCTTGCATAGCCTTATGTGTGGGTCCCATTGTTGATTCTACCAAATCAGCTGTTAGTTCATCAAATTTGGCGCGCGTTAAGTTAATGTCTAAATGTTTCGGACCTGTTTGATCGGCCGTAATAAAAGGTAAATTAATGTTTGTCGTCAAAACACCAGACAATTCAATCTTAGCTTTTTCAGCTGCTTCTAACAGACGTTGATTGGCCATCTTGTCATTCGACAAATCAATGCCCTGTTCTTTTTTAAACTCGTTTACTAACCAATTTCTTACGCGTTCATCAAAATCATCGCCGCCTAAGCGGTTATTACCATTGGTTGCTTTTACTTCAAACACACCATCACCCAATTCCAAGATGGATACATCAAAAGTACCGCCGCCAAGGTCATATACTAAAACCGTGTGATCTTCACCTTTATCAATACCATAAGCAAGTGCTGCTGCTGTTGGTTCATTGATAATTCGGAGCACTTCAAGACCGGCAATAACACCTGCATCTTTTGTTGCCTGTCGCTGAGCATCTGTAAAATAAGCCGGTACGGTAATAACGGCCTGAGTAACCTTTTCACCTAAATAAGCTTCAGCATCTTGTTTCAATTTTTGCAAAATCATGGCTGAAATTTCTTGTGGTGAATAATCTTTGTCATCAATTTTAACCTTGTAATCACTACCCATATGACGCTTTATGGAACTAATTGTTCTTTCTGTGTTGGAAACAGCCTGACGTTTAGCAAGTTGTCCTACGAGCCTTTCACCTGTTTTCGAAAAACCAACAACAGAAGGAGTTAATCTGCTGCCTTCCGTGTTTGCAATAACAACAGGTTCGCCACCTTCCATTACTGCTACAACAGAATTTGTTGTACCAAGGTCTATCCCAATAACTTTTGCCATAATAAATGTCCCCCTTTAATGATTAAAACTTTTATAAGTATCTCAATTTAAGTAAATTGAAGTTAACTATTATTGACGACTTTCACCATACTTGGTCGAACCACTCTGTTTTTTACCTTATAACCTTTTTGCAGTTCTTCAGTAATGATGCCATCTTCTGCTTCAGCATCCTCCACCCGCATCACAGCTTGGTGTTCACTGGGATCAAAAGATTTGCCAACTGCTTCAATTGTCGTCACACCCAACTTTTCCAGTGACGCCTTCATTTGTCGAAAAATGAGTTCTACACCCGAGCGTACCGAACTGATATCCTCAGCATCAGAGGCCAAAGCTCGCTCAAAATTGTCCACAACAGGCAATATCTCAAGAACAATTCCTTCGGCTACTACCGTAGAGAGCTCATCTTTTTCTTGACGACTGCGGCGACGAAAATTCTCGAAATCAGCTTGGAGCCTTTGATATTGCTTCGTTAATTCTTTGATTACCGCATCTTTTTCTTCAATCTGTGCCGTCAGATTCGCACGAAACTGCTGATTATCGGAATTACTCTCTTGCGCTTCCCCTAGATTCGCTTCTTCTGTCGATTCACACTCTGCTGTCTCGTCCTGTTCATCGACAGGGGCAGCTTGCATTTTTTCATTTTCAGCCATACTTTCACCTCATGCTATCATTCTCATTACTTATTTGTTCTGCTTCACTTCAATTGATATTTTTTAATAAGTTCACCCAAATGAGTGTGCATGAACTCTAGAATTGCCATCGTCTTGCCATATTCCATACGCGTCGGTCCTAAAATGGCCACTGTACCTACAACCTGCCCTTCAATACGGTAAGTTGCCTGAACAACACTACAATCCTGGATACCGCTATACTTATTTTCTTGACCGATTGTGACAATGACGCCGTCATTATCACGCATATGCAAAATATCGCAAAGTAGCTTTTCTTCCTCAAGCATGGACAAAATATTTTTGATTTTATCCACATCTTGAAACTCCGGCTGGTTCAATAAATGTGTTGTCCCACCAAGATAGACTTTTTCGCTTTTATCCTGATTCATGGCTTGATTTACTGTGTCAAAAGCATATTGCATGATCGCCGAATCGGCTAGTAAATCCTGTTTAATTTCATCCATAATAGAAAATTTGATCTGTTTAAAATCAAGCCCAGCCAAACGGTTGTTGACACGCACCGCAATATGCTGCAAATCATCATACGTTGTACCTTCGGGAATGTCAATTACTTTATTTTCCATCAATCCCTGATTTGTCACAACAACGGCAATGACCCGATGATCATCAAGAGGTAGAAACTGCAAATATTTAAACTTAGACTCTGAAGCTTGCGGTGCCATGACAAGAGAAATATTATTCGTTATTTTCGACAATACCTTGGCCGTCTCTTGAAATAACTCATCAATACGCCTAACCTTGGCTTCATACCACTGCTGAATTAAACAAGCTTCCTTGTCTGAGATACTGTGAGGTGCCAACAAACAGTCCACATAGAATCGGTATCCCTTAGCAGATGGAATACGTCCAGAAGAAGTATGAGGTTGCTCTAAATAGCCCAGCATCTCCAAATCAGACATTTCATTACGAATGGTAGCAGGACTGACTCCTAAATTGTATTTGCGGGCAATAGTTCTAGAGCCAATCGGTTCGGCAGTCGAAATATAATCGTTAATAATAGCCTGAAGAACTCGGCGTTTTCTTTCATCAAGCATCGACTCCGCCTCCTTTTGTTAGCACTCTCATTCATAGAGTGCTAACATCTAATAAAAAAATACCACTCATTTGTAGCTCTGTCAAGAACAAGACGCAAACTTTATGGTAAAAATGTGCGAAAAACAACATTACCAAATTTCATTCCAAGATTCGTTAGAGAAATACCTTGTTTATTTTGGCAAATCAATCCTTGCTGCCGAAGATTTACCAGAATATTTTCATAATCTTGTAAAAAGTTCCGGTTAAATTGTTTGGCATAATCATGAAATAATAAGCCCGCTGTCGTCCTGAGAGCTAAAAATATCATTTCGCCTCTTGCCTCAGCTCCACCTAAGGTTTCACTAAATATTACAGCTGATTGGCCCTTTGTCATTGCCGCAATATAGGCGGCAATATCAGGAGTATTGGCCTGACGCCGCCCATTTAAAAAGGAATGGGCGGCAGCACCTAAACCAACATAAGGCTGATAATGCCAATATTTTAAATTGTGCCGACAGGCAAAACCTTTCTGGGCATAGTTCGATATCTCATAACGGGAAAAACCCTGCTTCGATAAAAAACTTACAACAAAATCATCCATAGCAGCGTCGAGCGCTTCGTCAGGCAAATGTAAGTGTCCTGCCTGCTCGTCTACAGCAAAAGCCGTTCCTTCTTCTACCTTGAGGGCATAAACAGAGAGATGACGGAGCGGTAACTTTGCTGCCTCCTCAAGAGTGTGTTGAAGTTGCTCTAACGTTTGACCGGGAAGTCCTGTCATTAAATCAATACTCAGATTGGAAAATCCCGCCGCTTGAGCCTGTTCTACTGAGCATATCGCCGTTTGGACCGTATGAATACGCCCTAAGCGACGAAGCAGTCCCTCATCAAAAGACTGGACACCAAAACTCAGTCGATTAATACCCAGTTTTCGCAATTGGTAAAGTTCTTCAGCATCCACTGTGCCTGGATTAGCCTCGATGGTCCACTCAGCATCATCAGCAACCTGAAAAGACTGGCAAATAACCTGGCAAATCTCAGCAAGGAGAGGTAGCGGCAACACCGTAGGTGTTCCGCCACCAATAAAGAGGGTATCTACTGTCTCAGCCGAATGGCAAGCGCCTTGGTCGACAATTTCTCGAACCAAGGCGCGAGTGTAGCTTGCATAAAAAGCTTCCTGTCCGGCAAAAGACGGAAAGTCACAATAAAAACATTTCTGCTGACAAAAGGGAATATGCACATAAAGGCCTAATTTTTTCACTGTCATCAGTCCATTTTTAAAATTGCCATAAAAGCTTCCTGGGGTACCTCAACATTACCAACTTGTTTCATGCGCTTTTTACCTTCTTTTTGTTTTTCAAGCAATTTACGTTTACGCGTAATATCACCGCCATAACATTTGGCAAGCACATCTTTCCGCATAGCCCTAACTGTTTCCCTGGCAATGACTTTATTGCCAATCGTAGCCTGAATAGGAATTTCAAACATTTGCCGCGGAATAATGCCACGCAACTTTTCGACTAACTGCCGTCCCCTTGATGTAGACTTATCAAGGTGAACAATCACACTTAAGGCATCTACAGGATCGCCATTCAGTAAAATATCCAGTTTCACTAACTTAGAGGACTTATAGCCTGACAATTCATAATCAAGTGAGGCATATCCGCGTGTCGATGATTTCAATTTGTCAAAATAGTCATAAATAATTTCACTTAAGGGCAAATGATAAGAAATAATGACGCGATTTTCATCTAAATATTTCATATCTTTAAATTCGCCCCGTTTATCCTGCGAAAGCTCCATGACGGCACCCACAAAATCATTGGGGACCATGACCTTAGCAAGCACATAGGGCTCTTCAATATAATCAATTTTTGTTGCTGGCGGCAACAGTGCCGGGTTATCCACTGTGACCATTTCACCATCTGTCTGGTGAACATGATAAATCACGCTCGGTGCCGTCGTAATAAGCGTAATATTATACTCCCGCTCAACGCGTTCCTGAATAACATCCATATGAAGTAATCCTAAAAAACCACAGCGAAAACCAAATCCTAAGGCAATGGATGTTTCCGGTTCAAAAACCAGGGCCGCATCATTGAGCTGTAATTTTTCCAGAGCATCGCGCAGCGCATCATACTGCGTACTTTCCGTCGGATACAAGCCACAATACACCATCGGTGTAATGGTCCGATAGCCTTTAAGCGCCTGGTCAGCCGGATATTCTTCGCCTGTCATGGTATCACCGACTCTGGCATCTTTCACATTTTTAATCGCTGCAGCCACAAAACCGACATGACCTGGAAGTAGTTCTGTCACCTGCGCCATATAGGGTTTAAAAATCCCGACTTCCGTCACTTCCAATACTTTTCCTGTGGCCATCATGCGAATTTTCATACCCGCCCGAATCGTTCCGTCGAACACGCGGACATTAACAATAACGCCTTTATAAGCATCAAAATGCGAATCAAAAACAAGTGCTCTTAAGGGCTTATCCGCCTCCCCTTTCGGAGCGGGAATTCTAGCCACAACGGCCTCAAGAACATCTTCAATACCAATCCCCGATTTGGCACTTGTCAAAATCGCGTCAGATGCATCCAGACCAATCACATCTTCAATTTCCTGCTTTACCTTGTCAGGATCGGCATTAGGCAAATCAATTTTATTAATAACAGGCACGATCTCCAGATCGTGTTCTAAAGCCAAATAGACATTAGCGAGTGTCTGAGCCTCAATCCCCTGCGCGGCATCGACAACTAAAAGAGCCCCTTCACAGGCCGCTAAGCTGCGTGATACTTCATAAGTAAAATCCACATGACCTGGTGTATCAATTAAATTAAGCAAATAAGTTTGTCCATCTTTCGCCTGATAAGATAATCGCACGGCCTGAGCTTTAATGGTAATGCCTCGTTCCCGTTCCAAATCCATCTGATCGAGTACTTGGCTTTCCATTTCACGTGCCGACAAGGCACCTGTATATTCTAGCAAGCGATCAGCCAGGGTCGACTTGCCATGATCAATATGAGCGATAATCGAAAAATTGCGGATCTTGGAAATGTCCACACCCGTCCTCCTCTCTGCAGCCTACATGCGCTAACAGATAAATTACTCAATAAATTATATCATCTTGCAGCTTTTCACTGCAAGGGGTACCTTCTTTGTCTGCCAAAGTTTTGCCAAAAAGTCTGTAAAGTTTGACTGCTATGTTTTAACTGGCCTTTCATTTCATAGAATTTGGGCCTCAATCCGTGGCTGACTTGATATAATTCATCAAAATAGGACTGCGCAGAAAAAGAGTAGATAAACGGAATCATCATAACTTTGGAACCCAGCGTCAAATACACCGCTCGTTCACTATTAGAAAGAGCCCCTACTTGATAGCATTCTTCTATACGATAGGAATCACCAAACAAATAGGCCAGGTACGTGCCATCCTGACTGTAAACGACATTAAATGACTGTACGAAATTTGTGCGCTCTGTGAGATGATTCATTTGCTGCTCAGCCGCCATAACACCAAAAACGGTCATTACTATCAAGAGGAAAAGTCCACGCCCAATCATTTTCAAATCACAAAATTCATCCATCCCATTCCGCCTTTCAATAGGGGTCTTTATTGTTCTTTATTTTCATGGATAATATCCACTAATACATCACCAAGCATCTCAATACTACGATTGGCTTCTTCTAACGAACTTTCCTGACAGCCCACTTCAAGCAACAATGCCCGCGGATGCAAATGCTGATTATAACGCCAATCAACCATTTGAATGCCACGACTCACCCCTGGATAACGTTCATTCAGTTTTGCTTCAATCAATTTGGCAAAGGCATGATTTTGCTGCCAATGAGGCTGAACAAGATCAGGTTGTCCCACGGCTACGACAATTAAAATCCGGGCGACTTGCAAACCATTGACTGTAGCTGTAACATTTTCTTTTTTTTCAGCATCGCGGTGAATATCAAACAGCATCTGGAGTGACGGATTGTCACTCAGCATTTTTTTCACTGTCACTTCCGACAAATTGTACGCCTTCATAAATGATGGATAGTCATGAATATTTTCACTATGAATCACGCCAATGCCTTGCTGTTCTAAATGTTTGGCAAGATCATCGCCTACCTTAACAATATCGCCTAATTGCCCACCCGGACTGTGTGAGCGACCCGAAGTAGGAATAAAGGACTCCGCCGTATGCGTATGATAAATGCCTACAAGTGGAGTACCGGTACTTGAAGGCATATGAAAATCAAATTTAGGAAAGTCAGGCATACCCATGGCACTTACAGTCTGCCCTGCTCCTTTTAAACCAAGTAATAAAGGGATTTCGCCCTGAAGAAGTGAACGCATATCTTTCATATCGACACCAGTCAAACCCAGGACAGCGCTACGTACTACTTGTCCGACAGAAAATTTTGCTGTTACTTTTACAGAAGGCTTCTCCTGCGTTACAGCAAGGAGTCCCGGCACTCCTTGCCCCATAATATTTTTCCATTTAGGCCAGCTCAAAACCCCGGCAGAATGACTCCCCGCACCAGGTGCAGCAGTAGCCGGTACGGCTTCTAAAGAATCGCCATTCGTCCAAAACAAATAAGCGCATCCTGACAGGAAGGCAAGAACAACGATGACGATACAGCCAATATAAAAAATATCCGGTTTACGTTTTCTCCGTCTTATTTGGCTTCTCAACAAATAGGCCCCCCCACTTTTGTTTACATACAATCTATATGCACAAGGGAGGCAACCTATTACTTAATGGAGATACATGTGAATGTTTTCATAATCAATATTGGGGTGTAAAGCCTGATTAATGCCCCCAGCAACAACAACGGCAATGTCATCAATCATCCGGTCTACTTCTTTTGGAGTTACCATCATATCCCCTAGGATATCAGGTAAAACCTGACGAATCACTTTCTGTTGATCTTGGTCAGATAAAGTCTCTAGACTTTTAAAGTAGCGGGCAAACGCGGCATGCTCCTGCAAAATATGAATCGTATCCATTGCAATAGTTGAAGCATGAACAACCGTTGGAACACCAATGGCAATGACAGGCACACCCAAAGAATCTTCCGTCAGACCAAACCTTTTATTACCCACACCTGAGCCAGGATGTATCCCTGTAGTACTGAGCTGTATTGTTGTCACAACACGACTGCTTGACGCTGCAGCAAGGGCATCAATTGCAATAACTGTCTGAGGCTTTACTTCTGCTACAACCCCCTTAATAATTTCAGCCGTTTCCATGCCTGTAAGTCCCAAAACGCCTGGTGCCAAAGCGCAAACCCGCCGAACCCCACCTTTCAGTTCAGGTGATAACAGGTCATCAAGATGACGCGTCACAACAATTTTATCAATTGTCCGTGGCCCAAGCGCATCAGGTGTAACATTCCAATTACCTAAGCCAACAATAAGAATCGTCGCATCACTTGATACATGGAGTAATTTAGCCAGTTCTTGCGCGACATAATTCATCACCTTCGCTGATAATGGCGTATTTTTATAACGCAAACCAGGCGCCTCCACCGTCACATAAATTCCTTTAGGTTTACCGACCATCTGCTGTGCCTGGTCTGAATCAATAGTAACTCTCGTAATCGTAACATCTTCGTCGTTTTCGTCATTTTCAACATGTAAGCCACTAATGGGAGCGCTTGTCTGTTCGACAATATTTTCCCTCGCTTCAACAGCTAAATCAGTTTGCAACGGTTTTAAGAACTCCATGGCCATCACTCCATTTTTATTTTTATCATTACCCACCTGAGCCACAGTTATGCCGCAACAGCAGAGATAATTACGCTAAACTTTGGGAATTGTCTCTTGCATTTTTTATATACTCATGCTAAAATATTTTAGGTAACAAGATTATAAGGAGGTGAATCACTTGCCACAAATTATATCTTCCGTACGCAGCATGAAAACAGATGCTGAGCGTCGTGTCGCCAATGCTTCAGTAAAATCGGCCATTAAAACGGTAGCTCGCAAAACCCTTGAAACCATTGAAAGCGGTAAAGCAGAAGAAGCAAAATCCCTCCTGACTAAAGCTACCAGCGCGATTGATAAAGCTGTCGCCAAAGGCGTTATTCATAAAAATGCCGCGGCTCGTAAAAAGTCCCGCCTGGCTCGTAAAGTTAATGCTATAACGGAATAAAGACAGACCTAAAAACACTCTACGCAAAGCGTAAAGTGTTTTTTTGTTTGCCATCCATTATATTCGAAATTCATTTACCTCGGATTGTAAATCTTGGGCCAACTTGGCCAGCGCTTGGCTAGAAGATGCAATTTCCTCCATGGAAGCCAACTGTTCTTCCGCAGCTGCCGAAACTCCTTGCGATTCGCTTGCTGACTTTTTGCCTAGATTGTCAATCTTTTTTACCGAATCCACAATGCGTTGACTACCGGAAGCCATTTGCTGTATAGCTGCAGAAATTTCCCTAACCTGACTTGACACTTCTGCCACTAGATTAGCAATTTCCCGGAAGGTGGCCCCGGCAATATTGACAACCTCAGCACCTAGCTTTACTTCTCGCGTGCCGTCGTTCATCGCTATCACAGCATGGCCAGTATCTCCCTGAATTTCTCCGATAAGTTCGGCGATTTTTTTAGCCGCTTCTTGAGACTGTTCAGCAAGTTTGCGCACTTCTTCGGCAACTACCGCAAAACCTCTACCTTGTTCTCCCGCCCGTGCAGCTTCAATAGCTGCATTTAAAGCCAAAAGATTGGTTTGCCCAGCAATGCCAGAGATAGTATCGACAATTTGTCCTATTTCTTTCGAGCGTTCGCCCAATTTCGTTACAACCTGAGCAGAATCAGTGACTGTTTCCTCGATTTTTATCATCTGAGTTACCGCTTTCTCCACTGCTCTGTCGCCATTTTTCGCTTTTCCTGCTGCCTGGGCCGACTGTTCAGCTACTTGATTAGCATTAGCGGCAATTTGTTGAATACTGGCCGACATCTGTTCTACAACCCTCGTCGTATCATTTGCGGCATCCATCTGCTCGTTAGTTCCTGTAGCCACATTAGTAATTGAAGTGGCAATTTGATTGGCCGCTTGAGACGATTGCTCCGAACTGGCGGTTAATTCTTGTGATGCAGCCGCCACTTGTTCGGTAGCCCCGAGAATTTTCCGAATAATACTTTGCAGATTTTGTGCCATCTGCTCAAAGCTCTGTCCCAGTCGCCCAATCTCATCATTCGATGTAATATGTACTTTAGTCTCTGAAATATCACCATCAGCGATCCGGTTAGCTACCAGTTCCAATTTTTGGATAGGTTTAGCAATACGACGCGCCAGCCAAATAACAAATAAGCCGGATACAATTAACACCGCGATAATAGTTATAAATGAGATGGTTGTAAGAGATGACAGTACTCCTGTCATCTCTGCTACAGGCACTTCCAGTACTATCGACCAATTGACACCGCCTATAGGTGCATATGCGACAAATTTATCATTCCCCTTGCCCACAGAACGAGAAATTCCCACTTCCCCTTTAATCATGCGTTCATTCAAGTTCTTCTCTTCAGATGAAATGCCTGTATCCGCCAAGGGATTGAACTTCATCGCCTGTTCTTTATCAGGATGAATAATTCTAAGACCGTCCCCCTGCACAATAAAGGCATAACCGGTCTGCCCTATTTTGATATTCAATACATTTTTTTCTATCGTCCCCATATCGATAGCTCCATAAACCACCCCCGTTACTTGATTGTCTTTCTTGACTGGTATTGCTATGACTGTCAACGGCCGCCCAGTTGATTTACCTATCATGGGATCTGAAATAAAAGGTTTGCCGCTAATTGCCTGCTGAAAATAATCACGCTCTGCAACATTAAGTTTCGCGCCTTGCGATGTAAATGCAATTCCTTGTGGATCCACATAACTTATGAGCAGATAATCATTATTTTCCTTTGCTAGGTTTTGTAATATAGGAGTAATATCCTCTAGTACACCGCTTTCTATTGCAGGCAAAGCAGCTAACAAAGTCAGTTCCGATTTGCGCGTTTCCAACCAGTTACTTATATCCTTCGCATTACTTTCAGCAGAAGCTTTCATTCCAGTGGTGATATTATCACTAACTATGCTCTCTGCTCTCCAGTAATTTAATCCTCCCAACGTGCACATTGAAGCAACAACAATAGACAAAACCATTAGAGTAAGTTTTGTTTGAATACTTTTCATAACCAACCCCCCCACCATTTACTATTAAAACCATTTTACAAACACTTTTATACTTTCCGTAAAATTTCCAATTTCCTTAGTAATGTTAATCTATATATTTCACTTTAATTCTTCTATTTTAGCTAACAACACCATGGCAATACGACTTCCACCTGTTACACTTGACGGCAATATTCTTAACCTTCTGCTCGTTACATACTTAATAGTACTAGCTAAATTGGCTAGTACTATTTATTACATGATTATTTATAAGGGCTTCTACAATATATCTACAAGTCTTATAAATTGTCTTAGCTATAACGCTTTATCACAATCATTGCTTTAGCATTACCTTATATTCATCGTGCTTTAGCAATATTGCCGTAGCCATACCTACACAGAACTTTCCCATTGTCTTACTGTTATATTCTTTCTACGATTATAGCTATGCCTTGACCGCCGCCAAACAGGAAGAATCGCACTCCACAATGATTATGCCTGTAATTATCTAGTCATGAAAGTTGCAATCGGTGAAGTTTTGAATTCGCAGTGAACAGTAGTATAGCACCGTTATCTTATATTGATATAGCGCCAATTGCAATACTGACCACAAGCATAATAATCGTTACCAGGAAGGCATACGGAAATGTTTTTAACTGATGTTCACCGAGACCAACTCCCGCAAGAGCTACTAACAAGAAGGTTCCACCGGTGAGTGGACTGATGGGAAAACCCATATTCATCTGTCCTAAAAAAGCAGCTCTTGCAATTTCGGCCGCTGGTATACCAAAGCTTTTTCCCGCTTCGGCAATGACGGGAAGCACGCCGAAATAGAATGAAGACGGATCAAACAACAAGCTTAAAGGCATGCTGATAATACCTACGAACACCGCCAGATACCTGCTGAACTCATTTGGAATAATGTTGACAAGTACCTGTGCCATCGCAGGAATCATTCCCGTCCCGGACATAACACCAACCAATGCACCTGTTGCGAATACGATACCGGACATTAACAATGCATTCTTGGCGTGAGCGTTCATCCGTTCTTTTTGCTCATTTACGTCCGGATAATTGACCATCAAAACCAGGGTCAAAGCAACCATAAACGCAACGACCGGAGAAATTTTTCCAGATACTAAAACGCCGATTAGGGATAACACGAGAATTACATTGAACCAAAAGCACTTAGGCCGAGCAGTCTTTTGTTTTTCTTCACTCACCTCATAGATCAGTTCGGTTGTTGCTGCGGATTCTAAATGAGCTTGATAGTTGGGAAGACTAGCAAGCCGTTTCTTCTCATCCAGAGCCAATTTATAATCAATGAGCAAGATCGAGATAGCACCGACCACGAAAGGAATAATGAGTGGCACCCACAATTGATCGGTAGTCAATTTTAAGGCAACCATACATCTTTGTGCAGTGCCTGCCCAAGGTTCTGTATTCATCAAGCCGGCACTTAACGCAATAACCGTAGCCAAAGTTGTCCGCCTCATGCCGACTGCATCATACAGCGGCAGCATGGCGGGAACCGTAATCAAAAAGGTAACAGCGCCGTTTCCGTCGAGATGAACCATCATGGCTAAAATGCCTGTTGCTAACACTATTTTTACTGGATCTCTACCAACGATCTTAAAGATTTTTTTTATGATTGGATCTACCGTTCCTGCATCAATAATAATGCCGAAAAACAATGTTGCAAAAATAAACATTGTTCCCATAGGTGCTACTTCTAAAATACCTTTAACGATAAATTTGCTTAATTGCGGTCCAAACCCGCCGGCAATACAGGTAATTACCGGGATAAGAATCAGTGCAGGCACCGGCTGCATTTTATTCTTTGTGATTAATATAACGGCAGTACAAACAGTCACAAATCCAAGTAATGCTATCATAAATTAATCTCCTTTATCTATAAATTTCCTTAATTAACTCCGGATTTCTCCTTCTTGACTGAGAATTAATTTAAAATTAAATGAATAGAATATCAACAGCGAATAGTCCGACTTTTTTCAGCATACCTTAAGTCACCATTTACTTGTTAAGTATAATTTTTGCGAAATAAAATTGCTATATAAGGCAACTATGTCAATTGCCTGCCATATATTAACCCAAAACAGATTGTTATCATTGATATAATTACACTTATATAGCAAAACAATAGAAATTACTTATGATCTTCGTCTGCTATTTAGAAATAAAATAATCAATTTTATTAGAAGACATTTTTAATAACTTTTCCAAAACTTCTTTCGTATCTCTTCCAAGTGTTGGTGCCTTGTCATACTGTACATGATCCGATTCGGTAAATTTTATGGGACAACCTGTTATTTTCATCTTGCCCTCAACGGGATGGTCCACTTCACAGATCATCTCTCTTGCCTTGGCAATATGTTCATCTTCCACAACATCAGCAATCGTATTAATAGGAGCACAAGGGATACTATGCGCTTGAAGCAATTGGATAATTTCCTTAATTTTATGTTTCCTTGTCCATAAAGTAACAAGTTTAGTTAATTCCTCATGTGCTTTGACTCGATCTTTATTAAGCTTATACTTTTCTACTTCGAGCAGATCTAGCCGTTCAATAGCTTCACAGAATCTTTTCCAAATCGAATCATTGCCAACTGCAATAACAACCCAGCCATCACTAGCCTGAAAAGAATCATAAGGATAAATAAATTCATATCGATTTCCGATACGCTGAGGCATTCTATTTTCCACCATATATATTTCGTTAATCGTTTCCATCGCACTAACCGAGCAATCTACCAGTCCGATATCAATTCTATCGCCATGCTGATTGCCTGTTCTGCCTTGAAGCGCAGCTAAAATGCCGATGCAGCAATTGAGTCCAGCCAGAATATCACCGATAGCCGTTCCCGTTCTTGTCGGTGCCGAATCCGGCCATCCTGTAACGCTCATCATTCCACTCATTGCTTGTGCAATAACATCATAACCGGGAAGTTTTTTATAAGGTCCTGTTTGACCAAAACCAGATATAGAAGCATATACAATCTTTGGATTGATTGCCTTGACTTCGCCATAAGACAACCCCAGTTTATCCATCGTGCCCGGTTTAAAATTTTCTACTATTACATCAGAAACTTTAATCATATCAAAAAGGACTTTCTTAGCCTCATCATCTTTTAAGTTCAATGCAACACTTTTTTTATTTCTATTGAGATTGGCATAATAAGCACTGATTCCTCTTTCAAACGGAGGATAGCTTCTGCTGTCGTCCCCCTTGTCAGGCTGCTCGATCTTAATCACTTCAGCTCCCATATCCGCCATCAGCATCGTACAATAGGGCCCAGACAAAACACGTGTTAAATCAATTACACGAATACCACTAAGTGGTTTTGCCATATTCAACAATCTCCTTTGAATTATAATATTACTTCATTATCAGAACATAAAATCCCCAATTATTTTTCGTCAATTTCGATGACGAAGCGTAAAAGCGCTGCTTCCATGGTTTTACCCAACGTATCGAGTCTAAGTGAGCGAGTAGCACCGCCATCCAAAGCATGGTGCATAACGAAGTTGAAACCGTCCAATTGCGGCAGATCATAACGAATAACGTCACCGAATACAACGCCTTCAAAATGCTTTTTTACCGCTGCCGGCGTAAGCTGTTCTTTCATAGCCTGATAATACTTGGGTTTTCTTGCATAAATACAAAGATTTGACGTATCGCTTTTATCTCCAGATCTGCCATGTGCTATCTCTTTTAATTGTACTTGCATTTTATTTAACCTCCTCAACATGTGCCTCTAATTTTATAGCATCCCTTGGAATCAATGTCGGCCACAATGCAAACACTTCACTAGGTTTTGTTCTGCCACCAAAAAAGCAGCCTTGTGCTGGACCATTTAAATTGCTTACGGGTGCAATTTCCGGGGTCAATTTAAATGCTTCCTCTTTTGTTTCTGTCTTTATAGCATATCGTAGTATTACTTCATTTAAATCGGCATTAATTTCATGGGCCATAGGACCATGTAACGCGTTCAGACCTAAATAATCGATCCGTTTTTCCAAAGCTTTCAAATCTTTCATTGCCATTCTCTTGTCAAGAATGTTCGCTGCCAACTTGGCTTTTTCCAAAGCCTCCGGCCAACTGTACGGCAGGTAGGCGATGTTGCGATATCCTTCGCGATAACCCACGCAAAGTTTTAAAGTATCCGGTCGTTCATGGCCTGTTACGCCAGCCACTTCCACCCGGTCTTTTTCCAATTCTTTTACAGTTACATTGCTAAAATCAGCTACCACATCCGGCGTAAGATACTTTTTCGGATCATGGATTTCATAAAACAATTGTTCTTTAATCGACTGTGGTGTTACAAGACCGCCCGTATTTTTAGTTTTTGTCATAACAAGTTTCCCAGGCTCACTAATTTCAGCTATCGGATAGCCTAAAAATTCCGGCTCTGGAACGTGTTTCCAATCATAATCGTAGTTACCACCAGTAGCTTGTGCACCGCATTCCGATAAATGGCCTGCCAAAATACCGGTAGACAAGGCTTCCCATTCACCCGTTTTCCAGCCAAATTCATACTGCAGGGGCGCAAGCCACATTGCAGTATCGGTAGAACGCCCCACAATAATAATATCGGCTCCACCCTGTAAGCATTCTATAATCGGTTCTGATCCATAATATACATTCGCATTGATCATGCGGGGCAAAATTGAATCGATAGCTTCTCCAGTATCCATATTATTCATCGATATCCCTTGTTTTCTGAGTTCCGGTATAATATCCATCACATCATCGCCAAGTACATAACCGATCTTTAAATTCAAACCCGATTCTTTAATCGCCTCTTTTGCGGCTTCCACTGCTGCCTTGATATTCATGCCTCCGGCATTCGTCAAAACCTTAATCGATTTTTCTTTAATCATTGGAAGCATTTGTTTTAAAGCCGTGATAAAATCCCTTGCATATCCTCTTTCAGGATTGTGTTCTTTCTGTCTTCTCATAATTGATAAAGTTAATTCAGCTAAATAGTCGCATGCGATATAATCAACATTATCATTCTTTGCCATAGTTATTGGAGCATCATTTAAATCTCCCCAGAAACCTTGACCTCCACCAATTCTTACTGTTTTCACAAATCCACCCTCTTCACAATATAAAATATTATTTCGTATTTATATATTGCAACTACCATGCCAAAAAAAAATAATGCTTAATAAGCATTATAAATATCAACCAAATCAGTTATTTCAAGCAATTCTTACACATCTGGCAAAGTATATTGTTATATACTTTGTATACAGCAATATACTTTGTATACAATGCAAATGCTACTTGGTATACAGTTTGGGATCAATATCATATAATTTCAACTTGCGATAAAAAGTACGCCTGCATATCCCGATGTTTTCCATTGCCTGTGTTCTATTTCCATGCGTTTTTTTCAACTCATTCACTATCTGAATTTTTTCCACACCCGATATCATATTCTTTAAAGTTTTTTCTTTATGTTTAAATGCATGCTCCTTCTCAGCTATACTTGAATTTTGTATTTCGTCTGGCAAATCCGCTATCGTGATCATATCTCCTTGGCAAATAATCACCGCATATTCAATACAGCTCTGGACCTGTCTTACATTTCCAGCCCAGTGATGAGTTAGCAATAAATTTTTCACTTCATTAGACAAAGTCAATTTCTTCTTATATTTATTACAATATAAATTTAAAAAATGTTCAGCTAAAAGAATGCTATCCTCACCTCTTTCTCGAAGAGGCGGAATCGTTATTTTAAAAGTATTCAATCTAAAATACAAATCCTCTCTAAACTTTCCCTGATTCACCATTGATTTTAAATCTCTATTTGTAGCAGCAATGACTCGCACATTTACGATATTAATATTATTAGAACCTACTTTTTGAATTTCGCCAGATTGAAGAACTCTCAAAAGTTTTGCCTGCATAAACAGTGGCATTTCACCTATTTCATCTAAAAATATTGTTCCATTATTAGCCATTTCAAATTTACCCACTTTACCGCCCTTTTGAGCACCCGTAAAAGAGCCAGAGGAATATCCAAAAAGTTCACTTTCAAATAAACTTTCAGGGATAGCCGAACAGTTAATATTTACAAATGGATTTCTTCTTTTTTTACTCACACTTACTATCGCGTTAACTACAACTTCCTTCCCTGCTCCACTTTCTCCCTCAATTAATACGGCAGCGTCTGTGGGAGCTACAATACTTGCTAATTTTAAGCAATTGATAAACTTCTTATCATTTCCTATGATATTCGAAAAACTTTCAGGTAAGTCCTTGTGAAATTTTGAACTACCATTATAAAAATAGCCCGTTAATTTACGAACTTGTTCCAATTCTTTATTTAGCAAGGATACCTCTGTGACATCTTTAAAAATGGATACAGCTCCTAAAAGTTCATCCGCAACTATAATTGGATTTATATTGACTACAATTTCTTTTCCCCTCGTTTTCACTTTTACAACCGTATTTATTTTCGGCTTTTTTTCTTTTAAACTGTCTAATATAATCGCTCCAGGTTCTATTTCACTTACAAATTGATTTAATACTTTATCTTTATTAACATGAAGAATTTTGGAATACGCTTCATTCACATAAATTATTTTTGAATTTTTATCTACAATTACTATTCCATCATGAATATTATCAATCGCCGCTAAGATCATATATAGAATATTTTTATTCATCCTATCGATCATTTCCATGAAATCACCTCAATTTAGGTTATGTAATTTCCGGATTATCAAGGCTAACTATAACTCAACTTTCATAGACTTAATGGCCAAAAATTCTTCATTGACATAGATAAATAATAATTTTTTCCAGTGAAACAAGACCTTTATTCAATTTTAAATCCTGATCAGCCTGACTCAAAAGCCCTAGAGCCTGTTTGAGTTGTGCAAGCTGAAAAACGCGACTTTGTTTAATTAATCGATCTGTTACAAAAGGCATAAGCTTTAAATAACTGCCAATTTCTTTGCTGCTAAAACCTTCTTCAATCATAATTTTTGCCTGATACAACTGTCTTACCTGCCGTGCTAACAACGCCAATAGACGAAGCCCTGCCTGACCAGTCGCTATTTGTTCTTCAAGAACAGCAAGTGCCAGGCGGGCATTTTTTCTGCTCAGTGCATCCATCATAACAAATACGGAAATTTCCGGAACGCTGGCAAGAAGCATATGGACATCTGCCACCGTAATTTCTTGTCTCTCTCCTAAATAAAGAACAATTTTCGTCAGTTCTTGTTCAAGATAATTCAGCGATGCATGAGGCATCAAGCTTACAGCCGTTAATATCTCATGGAGTGCCTCAGAGCAAATATTTTTGCCAAGTGCACCAATTGTGCCTTCCAGCCAGCTTTGCAATTCCCGCCCTTTTAGTGGCGCAGCCTCCAGGACAGCCCCGACTTCAAAGGCTATCTTAAATGTCTTACGCCTTTTATCCACCTTTTCATAACTAATAAATATCAGAACAGTTTGCTTGGGTATAGCCTCTAAAAAGCGCAGTAAATCTTCATCCTTTTGCGGCCCCTTCTCTTCAGAACGACCTTTTTTTGCCGCACTAAAAAACCGCGTATTCCTTACAAGCAGCACATTACGCTCTCCTAAAAAAGGAAAGCCCTCCGCAATACCTTGAAGTTCAGCAACCGATGGATCTTGATCAAACGTTATTAAATTCATATCACGTTCATCAGGGGTCAGTAATACTTTAAGTATCTGCTCTTGATACTCTTTAAACAGATAGGGCTCTTCACCATAAAGCAAATATAAAGGTTTAATCTTACCTGCTTTCAAGTCTTTTTGTAAAGCTACGTAATCCATAAAACATCAAATCCTCCTAATGGGACATGCCACCAACAAAGGTTCTAACCGATATATTCCGGCCATCAAGCGTAAATACGACAGCGCCATTTTCATCGGTCCGATAAATTTTTGCGTGAATCGCCTGAAGACGCCGCAGCGTTTCCGCATGAGGATGACCAAAGTGATTGTCATAACCTACAGATATTATAGCATACTCAGGGTGAAGAACAGCCAGAAAATCAGCTGTAGAGGCATTTTTCGAACCATGGTGGCCCACCTTCAGCACATTAACAGGCGTAATCCCCTTTTCAAGTATTTCTTGCTCCCCATCTGCCTCAAGATCACCTGTTATAAGGAAACTGTTCGCCCCGTAGTTAAAACGAATAACAGAAGATACTTCATTGCCTGGCTTTTCGCGAATCGCATTTTCAGCATGAATCACTTCAAAATGAACGCCATCAAGATCCAGTTTTTGTCCCTCAGCAGCAAAAATCAAATGCTCATGATGCATCGCTTTCTCCAAAGCTAACATGGCAGGCGATGGCGCCTCCTTGGCAATTACCACCTGCTTCACACATAGAAGCTCAGCTACAGCTGCTGCACCGCCAGCATGGTCTTGATGTCCATGCGTAAGAATTAAAACATCGACTTGAGTAACACCATAATGTTTTAAATAAGGAACAACAACTCTTTCCCCCACATCAAAAACGCTATCTTCACCTAGTGTGCCGCCTGTATCGATTAACACAGCATGTCTATGAGGCGTAATGACGAGTGTCGCATCCCCTTGGCCGACATCGATAAAATGTACTGTAACAGGTTTCGGCCAAAACGCATAGCAGCTCCCCATAAGAAGCATAAGACTGCACAAAAGAGCAACACTCCATGAATAACGCCGCCAGACTTCACGAGCTGACCAAATAAATTTAGGATGATAACCGAATAGGTAAAATAGTCCGATATAATAAATAAGCCCCGTGAGCCAATTAAATGCTGGTACGTAAAGCAATCCACCCCAATAAGCAAGCCCTTGAGTCAGTAATACAGCAAAGCCAACTATCAAACTACAAAAAGCAAAAATAAAGCGATTGAGCAAATAAAAAACGGGTAAAATCCACGTACATACTGCACCAGACAAGGCAACAAGAACAGTCAATTCAATAATAGGAACAATGGCCAAATTGGCCAATATCGAAGATAGGGGAAGATTATTAAAATAATAAGCAACAAATGGCAAAACACCCAGCTCCGCTGCCAATGTCACAGCAAGCGATAAAGCCAGCGGCGTCGGCACAAAATCCAGCTTATTGCGAAGTGAGGGAAAAAACCATACAATCCCCCCAGTCGCTGCAAAAGATAGCAAAAAACTCAAATCATAAATCCACAGTGGTTGATAAAATAATAGCAGTAAAACCGTCATTAATAAGGCCTGGGAACTATTCCAACTGCGTCCACTCCAAACTGCAAGCAATGCGGCAAGCCCCATCATAAGTGACCTCACAACGGCGGGTACAAGTCCCGAGAGCATGGAATAAGAAATCATAAACATGGCACAAACAGCTGCTGTCACATTGGAAGATGCATGGAACAAAGAGCAAATTGCGGCTGCTGCCCCAGCAACAAGGGCAATATGAGTACCAGAAACAGAGAGAATATGAATAATTCCCGTGGCTGCAAAATCATGAATAATATCGCTGCGAATTCCATCATAACCACCAAATAACATGCCACTCAGCAAAGCCGCATCCCCCGGTGCCATCGCCTCTGCCATACGCTGATGCACTTGCGCGCGCATATCAGCCAAAACGTTAGCCAAAGAAAAGCCGTGAAAGCGCTGCTCACCTCGCATAGACTTGATCCATAGCGTAGCCGAAATGCCTCGCTCTTTCAGCGACATCACTTGATCAAACATTGCTGGATTCTGATAATTGTGAGGCAAATAAAGCTTGCCTGTAAGCATAACCCTGTCGCCCAGACTAAAGGCCCTGTCAGATTGCTGCTGACTTAGAACAGCCATAAATTTACCAGATACTTGATGCCACTCGCCATGAACTTGAATTTTGCGGGCTGCAATCACATACGTTACATGAATTTTCCCATTCATAGAAGCAGTAACCTTCGGAACATTCGCGACTTCTCCCTTGATACTTTGCTCGCCGCTATAATGACTAATATCAGTAGGCGAAACAGCAAGCGCAAAAGACATGAGTAAAAAACCAACAAACATAAAAGAAATGCTCAAAAAAACTTTCGCATAAAAAAATTCATCTGTATGAAGACAAAATACAACTCCGCCGAACAGAAAAATCACTAAAATACCTGCTACTGTAATGGAAATATACGATTCGACATAAGGCTGACAAATCAAACCGGCCAAAAATGAAATCACAATTGGCCACAACACGACAACCGCCTTCTTTCAACAAACTCACTAAACTATATCACAAGCTTGTCCCTCACCCGATTTAACCGCTTGGGAGTAAAGCCCGGTACATGTAATAAGTCTTCGAAAGAAGCAAAAGCACCCTTTTTTATGCGATATTCAACAATTTGGGCGGCAAGCTGCGGTGAAATTCCTTTGACAGTACTAAGTTCCTCAACTGAAGCTGTATTCACATTGATAGCTTCAGTCGCCGTCCCTTGCCAAGTATGCCCTTGTCGCACACTTCCCGCCGTCTGAGCAGCCTTTTTTTCTTTAACAACGGGAATATGAATATGCATACCATCCTTTACGACACGTGCCATATTCACTTTGCTCATATCTGCATCAAATGTCGTTCCACCAGCAAGTGCAATGAGCTCTGTTACTCTAAGACGATCGTTGATTGTATAAAGCCCGGGCTGATTGACTGCACCTGTTACATACACAACGGAATCTCCTTTCGCTTTTCCCTTGCCTGAAGGCTTTTGCTCTGTGACAACATCATCATTAGTAAATTCAGCATCAACAGCAGAATGCTTGCTGGAAAAAATAAAAAAGCTTACCCCCACAGCCATGGCCGCCATAACTAAGATAATTACCAATCGTTTCTTATAGGTCCCCATTTGACATCAGACCCCTCATAAGAATATTATCGGCTAAAAGACATCCAGTCTTGATGTAATATTTCGTTATTCTTCAGGCATTTCCTATATATTTTTGCAATAATCTGTATAATAGCAAAAAAAAAAAAATGATCTGACATGTTGTCAGATCAATGAGACCAAATTCATTTTCACCTAAGCTACTTGCATCACATAAAATTGTTTTCTTTTCATCTTACCATAACCGCTGCGGCACGCCCGGGCCACTTGGCAAACCGAACATATACCAGAAAGTAAACAAAAGATAAAACATAACAAAGAAGGATAGTGCATAAGGCATCATAAGCGACAAATAAGTACCAATACCTGTATCTGCTTTATACTTTTTCAAGTCCTCTAAGAAAAGCGGTAAGAAAGGATTAACAATCTGAACCGTATTCAAAGCACCATCACCAGCGCGGAATGCCATTTGAATAAATGCCGGATGATAACCAAGCAACATAAACATGGGAACAAAGACAGGTGATAACAACGACCAAATTGCCGAGCCACTAGCAATAAATAGCCCAAGTAACTGACCAAGTAACATCATGCAGATCAAGGCCGGAAGACCTGTCATATGAATATTCTTTAGAAAATCAGCGCCTGTTGTTGCAACAAGGGTAGCCACATTAGTCCATGTAAAGGCAGCAATAAATTGCGCAATAACAAAGGCCATAACAAGAAAACCTGATAATCCTTTTACAGCTTCACTCATCATATGAATAATATCATCACCATTTTTAATCGAACCCAATTTGAGCCCATAAGCAAGACCTAAAGTAAGTAAAAAGAAAAAGAGCGACGGTACAATCCCCTTCATAAATGGTGATCCCGGAATACCACCTGTTTCGAGATTTCTGAGCAAGGCACCTTCAGGTACAACTAATAACATTAAAACAGCAATAAAAATGATGGCCACAATTCCTGTAAACTTAAGAGCTGTTTTTTGCTGATCTGTCGGCTTTTCTAATTTTACTTCCTGACTGCTTTGAAAAGTACCTAAACTTGGCTCAACAAATTTTTCAGTAATTACTGTCGTAAGGATAGCAAGAGCAAGAACGGCAAATGAAGCAAAATACCAGTTATCAATCGGTGTTACAACCATATTCGGATCAACAATTTGTGCTGCTTGCGTCGTCAGCCCTGATAACAACACATCTGTCGTAACAATTAACAGATTGGCTGTAAACCCAGAATAAATAGCAGCAAGTGATGCAGCAAATCCTGCAAAAGGATGTCGTCCCAAAGAATAAAACAACATAGCTGCAATCGGCGGAACAACAACAATAGCGGCATCAGAAGCCATGTGGCTCATAAAACTAATGATTACAATAGTAAATGTGACATATTTCGGAGGAATAGCGTGAACAGCCGATTTGATGGCAGCATCCATAAATCCGGCTTTTTCCAGAAGACCAATACCCAAAGTCATTACCATAATCATGCCAAGCGGCGGAAAAGCAAGATAATTTTTTATCAAATCCGTAAAAATCCATTGTAATCCTTCTTGACTAATTAAACTTTTAATAAAAATTGGTTTATGTGTAGAAGGATGAATGGCAGCCACATGATTCGAAGCTAATATTGCAGATACAACAGCAAGAAGACCAATTAATAGTAAAAATAGAATTGCCGGATTAGGAAGTTTATTCCCGAATATCTCAATTTTTTTCAAAAATCCACTGCGCGGATCATCATTTACCTGCGGGTTGTTTGCCAACTTGCTCATCAATACATTTCTCCTTTGCATTAAAAATCCTCATTGCCCTATTCCTTCTCATCGCTTCGGCTTTAATAACCAGCTCCTTCACTATAAAATGTTATTACAGACCATTTTTGGCCTTTTAAAAGACATTTCCAAAAAATAAACATAAAACTCCCGCATAAATTGCGAGAGCCCCATCGCTCATGTAAGTGTTATATTAATAATTATTATATGGAACAATCTATCATCTGTCAAGATCTCCAATATCAAATATATTTTGACGACTACTGCCTTAAAACTCTTTAATAGCAAAATTATCTTATGAATTAAGAAAAACCGCTAGCGTGGCCTTTAATAAGTTCGACGAGAAATCATATCACTATAAACCACAAGTCAAGTAAAATAATAAAGCATGTAAAATGATTCCTGTGTTGTTTTCAACTGTTACTTTCAATAAAAAAAGTCAGTGCTAATACTTTTATCGGCACTGACTCAAAAGTTTCCTATCACTATTGAAACCCTATTTTACAACAATATTAACAAGTTTATGGGGAACACAAATCACTTTGACTACTTTTTTATCAGCAATCAGGTTTTTCACTTTATCCTGTTTTAACGCCGCAGCCTCTAGTGCCACTTTATCAAGACTGGCTGGAACAATTAACTTATCGCGCACTTTCCCATTAATTTGTAACACAATTTCCAGTTCATCCTGCTCAATGGCGTCTGGATCATATTTCGGCCACTTTTGCTTATGAACACTGCCTTCTTGTCCCATTTCAGACCACAATTCTTCTGCTATATGCGGCGCAAAAGGAGCAATGAGTTTCACAAGTGAAGTCAAGACCTCATAAATCAAACCGGATTTCGGCTGATCTTCCTGGTCTTTAAACAGATACAAAGCATTAACAAGCTCCATAATGGAACTAATGGCTGTATTAAAATTCCGTCTCTCTCCAATGTCATCGGTTACTTTCTTAATAGACAAATGTAAGGCGCGACGCAATTCCTTATCGGCTTTCGTCAAGCTTACTGTATCATAACTCGTTTCTCCGCCACGAATCGTGTCAACATAGTGATAAACAATCCGCCACAAACGATTGAGGAACCGATGAGAGCCTTCCACTGCTTGATCATTCCACTCCAGATCCCGTTCAGGAGGAGCGGCAAATAAAATGAATAACCGCGCTGTATCAGCGCCAAATTTATTGACAATCTCTTCAGGCGAAACAACATTGCCTTTGGATTTTGACATTTTCGAACCGTCTTTAATAACCATTCCTTGTGTTAACAGATTTTTAAAAGGCTCATTGACATTGACGAGTCCCGCATCAGCTAGCACTTTCGTGAAAAAGCGCGAATACAATAAATGCAAAATAGCATGTTCAATGCCGCCAATATATTGATCAACAGGAGCCCAGTAATTGGCCTGCGATGAATCAAATGGTGCCACTTCGCAATGCGGACTCGTATAACGGAAATAATACCATGAGGAACAAATAAAGGTATCCATTGTATCTGTTTCACGCCTTGCTTTACCACCACATTTCGGGCAAGTACAATTGACAAACTCCTCAACAGTCGCAAGTGGAGACACGGCACCTTGATTAAAATCCACGTTTTCTGGCAAACGAACAGGTAATTGATCTTTTGGTACAGGAACAACGCCACAATGAGGACAATAAATAATCGGAATCGGTGCCCCCCAATACCTTTGACGGGAAATGAGCCAGTCACGCAGACGATAATTCGTCCTGCCGCTACCGATCCCTTTCTCTTCCAGCCACTTGGCAATGGCAGTTCGTGCATCTTCACTTGTCATACTGCTGAACTCGCCAGAATTGACAAGAATGCCATCCTCATGATAAGCGTCTGTCATGGAATCAAGACTCAGCTCTTTGCCTTGCGGTTGAACGACAATTTGAATAGGCAAATCATATTTTTTTGCAAACATAAAGTCACGTTCATCATGAGCCGGAACCCCCATAACAGCACCTGTCCCATATTCAAACAATACATAGTTCGCTACCCAAATCGGCACTCTTTTACCTGTAAAGGGATGAATAGCGTAAGCACCTGTAAACAGACCTTCTTTTTCCGTGTCACCTGATGTACGACTAACTTCACTAAGTCCACGCACCTTAGCAACAAAATCCTTGACAGCTGCTTCCTGTTCTTTACCCGCAATAAGGCGCTCAACAAAAGGATGCTCTGGTGCCAACACAATATAACTTACACCGTAAACTGTGTCCACTCTTGTAGTATAAACTGGAATTTTTTCATGAATCTCAGGAGCATCAAAAGAAAATTCAGCACCCGTACTTTTGCCAATCCAATTTTCCTGCATCGTTTTCACTCTGTCAGGCCAGCCCTTGAGTTCACTTAAATCAGCAAGCAACCGATCAGCATAATCGGTAATCTTAAAAAACCACTGTTCTAATTCTTTTTTCACAACAACAGAGTCACACCGCCAGCAATGTCCATCAACAACCTGTTCATTAGCTAGTACAGTATTACACTCTTCACACCAGTTAACAGCGGCTTTTTTCTTATAAGCCAAGCCTTTTTCATAAAACAATAAAAAGAGCCACTGTGTCCAGCGATAATAATCAGGATGACAAGTAGCCACTTCCCTATCCCAATCATAAGACAGACCAAGCGTCTTTTGCTGTCGGCGCATATTGGCAATATTATCCCATGTCCATTTATCCGACTTGAGACCATGTTTAATAGCCGCATTTTCGGCAGGCATGCCAAAAGAATCCCACCCCATAGGATGAAGCACATTGTAGCCCTGCATCGACTTAAACCTGGCAATAACATCACCAATGGAATAATTTCGGACATGCCCCATATGTAAATTACCTGATGGGTAAGGAAACATTTCCAACACATAGTATTCTGGGCGCTGACGATCAAGCTTTGTCTCATAAGCTTTCTGTTCCTCCCAGATGCGTTGCCATTTCGATTCTACTTCCGCCGGTACATATTTTTCGTTCATCATAAGAAAACCTCCCGAAATACAAAATAGGGAAAAATAAAAAAGTCCCTGGCAATAAAAGCCAGGGACGAGCAAACTCGCGGTACCACCCTGATTAGTGACAAAGTCACCCTCTCAATTCCGATAACGGCGGTTTTCCGTCAGCAGTTCATTCTTTTACTGCTGCTCCTCCACAGTGAGTTCAGTTTTAACGAAACGTCAGCTCCCATCACCCGCTAACTTTCTGTTGATTCGACAAAACTTACTACTCTGTTTCTTAAGATTTATGCATATAATTATATAGCAATCTTTAACAACCTGTCAAATCGACAATTCTCAAAAAGTTCTAGTCAAAAATTCACGGCATACAATAAATTTTAGGAGGTGCGTTATGTATAAATTAATTATTGGTACAGTCAGAGTCACCGTAACAGACGATAACATGAGTCGTGAGCAAGCCGCCACTTTAGCCAAACAGGCTATTGCCAAAGCAAGCAGTCATAATAAGCTGCTCAGCCATGTAGAAATTTCGTCCAATGAAGACGCAGAGCCGGAAGTAAAAGCAACAGAAAAAGCCGGCTGCAAGCTGATGCGGAAAAGCATCAAACAAAGCATCATTGATACGATTGAGGCAGCTGTACAAGAAAAGGTTTGTCCATCAGGCGCTTTTGTCAATCGTGAACTTTGGTATGATAATGATACAGGACAAGAATGGCGCGGTGCCGAAGTAGATACAGCACGCAGTGAAATTTACGCTAAGTTTGACTCCTGGCTAAAAACGTTATGAACGAAAAAGGCCAAAACTGGGTGACTGACATGCAAACAAAAACAGGCTGTAAGGCCTGTTTTTGTTTGCATAAAATATAAACAATTTCTCCAACGCTATATCATTTGGGTCTTGCCTCTCTTCAAACAGACTCTAGTGATTCAATAACCGGCGGCGTAAAAGCTACAGGTGCTTCAATCACGTTCGTAGACAAGCCTAGTGTATTTAACAGATCGATAAAAGGTGTAGGATCTAATTCTTCCACATTTACCATTCTCTTAATATCCCATTCACCGCGCGCAACCAAAATGGCAGCTGCCACAGGGGGAACGCCCGCCGTATAACTAATCGCCTGTGATTCCACTTCCTTATAGCACTCGGCGTGATCGCAAATATTATAGATAAAAATTTCCCGCTGTTTATTGTCTTTTGTACCGCGAATAAAATTGCCAATACAAGTTTTCCCCGTGTAATTAGGAGCCAAAGAAGACGGATCAGGTAATAGCGCCTTTAACACTTTAAGTGGCGCAATTTCCACACCATCTGCAATCTTGACCGGTTTTTCTGAAGTCAGTCCAATATTGGTCAAAACAGAAAATACATTCAAATAATGATCACCAAAACCCATCCAGAAACGAATGGAAGCGGCATCGATATTCTTTGACAAAGAATGAAGTTCATCATGTCCAGTCAGATAAACAGGCTGGCTTCCCACTACAGGAAAATTGTAGTCCACTTTTACGGAGTGAACCTTTTGCAACACCCATTTTCGATCAATCCAAGTCCATACTTTCTTAAATTCCCGAAAATTAATCTCAGGATCAAAGTTAGTAGCGAAATATTTACCATGACTGCCTGCATTCACATCTAGTATATCAATAGTATCGATTTGATCGAAATAGTCTTTCTGTGCCAAAGCACACCAGGCATTGACTACGCCGGGATCAAATCCGATCCCTAAAATAGAAGTAATGCCGTTTTTTTTACAACGTTCCTTGCGCTTCCATTCGTAATTAGCATACCACGGAGGATTTTCACAAACCTTGTCTGGTTCTTCATGAATAGCTGTATCCATATAGACCGCGCCTGTTTCAATACAAGCTTCCAAAACAGACATGTTAATATAAGACTGACCTACATTGATAACAATTTCCGACTGAGTATCCTGAATGACATGAATCAAAGACGGAATATCCAAAGCATTCACTTTACGTGAATACAATTTTTTCGATGAATCTTTCAAGTGATTTTTGCTTAGCACGCTTTCGATAATGTTCTCACATTTTCGCTGAGTACGCGAAGCAATACAGATATGACCTAAAATATCGTTATTCATGGCACATTTGTGAGCAACTACATGGGCCACTCCGCCAGCACCAACTATTAAAACATTTTTTCGCATTTTTCCCTCCTATTACCTAAAGACATTTATGACAAACTATTTAAGAAATCTTTATAACCAAATTTGCGGATAACCTCTACCGTGCCATCTAGCCTACGTACAGCAATCGCTGGCATCTGTAATCCATTAAACCAAGTCTTCTTGACTAGTGTATAGCCAGCAGCATCAGCGAAACGGATTTCACTACCGATTTCCAACTTATCTTTAAAACGAAATGTACCAAAAATATCTCCAGCCAAACACGAGCGTCCAGCAACCATATACTCATAATTCCCCTTATCGCTTGTTTCCATTTTGGCTGACAATCGATATATCAATAAATCCAGCATATGAGCCTCTACAGAAGCGTCAACAACAGCAATATTCATTTCGTTATGAACTAAATCAACAACGTGAGTAACCAATTCGGCACAATCTGTAATCGCACTTTCACCTGGTTCCAAATAAACTTGCACATCAAATTCTTTTGCAAAATCAGCCAACTTCTTGCTGAATTTTTCAATCAGATAGCCTTCTTTAGTAAAATAACATCCGCCCCCAAGACTGACCCACTGTAATTGTTTGAGTATGTCGCCATAACAGTTCCCAATTATATCAAGCTGTTGTGAAAAAATATCCACATCATCATTTTCACAATTGTAATGAAACATCAGACCAGTCAGACGGGGAATTCGTTTTTCAAGTAGCGCTTTATCCACAACGCCCAACCGTGAATACCTGCGTGCTGGATCAGCCAAATCAAAATCAGAATAGCTTATTCCTGGATTGACACGCAAACCAAGTTGTGCCGATTTCGCAACATCGTAATATTGATCTAATTGTGAAACAGAATTAAAAATGATCTTATCGGCAAATTGAACTACAGACAGCACATCTTTCTCAGAATATCCTACACAATAAGCATGTGTTTCTTTGCCGAATTTTTCAAAACCCAATTTTGCTTCAAAAAGAGAACTGGAAGTTGTGCCATCCATGTACTCTTTCATCAAGTCAAATACACACCAAGCGGAAAAACACTTGAGAGCCAAAACTGACTTCGCTCCAGAAAGCTGACGAACCTTCTGGATGATCTGTAAATTGCGAAGCAATTTTTTCTCATCAATAAGATAATAGGGAGTATCAATTTGCATTTTACAAATCTCCTGTTTTTAAATGTTATAAGTTCTTTTGACTCATAAAAATAATAATAGCAAAATACAGCGCATTTGTCGATTATTCTTTAAAAGCAATCAAAAATTCATGTTCAAAGTCATTTTCCGCTGAAATGATAGGTTTTAATACAAAAGGCCCGCAAATTTTTATCATTTGCAGAGCCTCCTATCTTGATCATCTTTTATTATGATGCTGCATTAAACAAATTTTCACCGACCTAAATATCTCCTGACAGCTATTCATAAAAAAATCCCATTTATTTACGCAACACATATCGCACAATTAAATAACTAAGGCCATATAAAATCATAAGAGGTACCGCTACAAGTGTCTGTGAAAAGACATCAGGCGTAGGCGATAAGATAGCTCCGGCAACAAAAGATAAAACCAACACAGCCTTGCCTTTTGCTTTTAAAAACTGAGAACTTATTAAACCAAACTGCGCCGCCACCAGAATAATCAACGGCAATTCAAAAACAAAACCAAAAGGCAATAAAAAGGAAATTACAAATGACACATATTCACCAATTGAAAACAGCGGCTGCAAAGTCTCACTGGCAAAGCCCAACATAAAACGAATACCAGCTGGTAGTGCCAGAAAATAAGAAAAAGCCAATCCCATAGCGAAAAGTACTACCGAAGCAGGAATTAAGAAAACGGATAATTTCTTTTCATTTTTCGTTAAAGCAGGCAAAGCAAAAGCCCAAACTTGATACATTGTCACAGGCAGAGTAAACAAAAATCCCAATAAAACTGAAACCTTCATGTACGTGAAAAAAGCCTCAGCAGGATGCATATAATAAAGCTTTCCTGCAGGCTGAGTAATCCAATCAACGAGATCGGCTGAAAAATAGTAACAACAACTACTGGCAACACTGACAGTAACAATAATTTTAATCAGTCTTTGCCTGAGCTCTTGCAAATGCTCAACTAGCGACATGGCACCACCTGCAGCATCTGTAACTGCGTCAGTTTCTGAATTTATTTCGTGATCCGTCGATGACATGACAGATTCCTCACTTTTTTTCTTCTGTTTTATGAACTTCTTCAACTGGCTTGGCTTCCACCTTCATGGGTTCCTCTTGACCACTAGTCGCCGTAGCTCGCTTAAATTCTTGAATTCCCTTACCAAGTGCCTTGCCAACTTCAGGAAGCTTGCCTGGTCCAAAAACAACAAGCGCAATCACTAATATTAACACAAGTTCAGACATACCAAGATTAAACATACTTACCCCCCCTTTTGGTTAGTATCCTATTGACAAATATATAAATCCAATCAGTCTCTTTCAATATTCAACATATTATTCTAGATTTCCTGTTTACACGCTAGTTGGATTGAAGATGAGCAACAGCTTCTTTTGCCCAATTAGAATCTTTCAAAACAGCTCGGCCCACTCCAATCAGATCGGCCTTTCCATCTGCCAACAGTCGTTCTACCTCCTGCACATCCGTAATTCCACCAGTAAGAATAACAGGAACAGAAACGACTTTTTTTATCGCCGCGGCAAGTGAAGCAAAATAACCGGGTTCTGTAACACCTGGCACTGTATATCCTAAAAGCCCGCCAGATATATCGATAATATTGACTCCGGCTGTTTCAAAGGCCTCTGCCGCAACTAAACTATCTTCAATTGTTGTCCCCCCGGGAAGAAAATCACAAGCCCCTAGACGCAGCAATATCGGAAAATCTTGTCCCACAATTTCACGCACTGCTGCAATAATTTGAAGATGAAGACGAATACGATGATGAATATCCCCACCATATTCATCTGTACGTTTGTTCGTAATTGGCGACAGAAATTGATTAAGAAAATAGCCATGAGCCGAATGAATTTCAACTCCATCGAACCCCGCAGCTTTTACACGTCCTGCAGCCTGCTGAAAAGCAGTCACGATCTGAGCAATTTCTTGTCGCGTAAGTTCGTGGGGAATACCACCTTTGCGTGGATTTACTACCGCAGAAGGACCAACAGGAATCCCACCTGTAATATCCTTTGTTGTGGCACTGCCAGCGTGATTAATTTGCATAACACATTTCGAACCGTTACGATGAATGACATTTGCCAACTCCCGCAATCCTTCTATCATCCAGTCATCAGCAACAGACAGTTGCTGATGACTGGCCTTTCCTGCCAATTGAATAAAACTGTGTTCAATAATAACCAATGAAAAATAGCCGCCAGCAGATTTTTCCCCATAGTAATCTAAAAGCGCTTGACTTACCATTCCATTATCTTGTGACTGTGCCGTAGCCATGGGCGGCATAACCAAGCGACTGATCAGTTTTAAAGAACCTACCCCTAATGGCTGAAGTAAATATGACATCAAAATGCCCTCCCTTATCTATAAACTCATACGACCCAACTCTTCGTTAAAATCAACATCATCAGCAACAACTAGTTCCGACTTATTTTTCTTGGCTTTCGTCGAAGCTAAACTAGCACGATTAACCATTTGTAGAAGAGAAGAAAAGGGATCTTCCAAACTCCCTTCAGCGGACTTTTTAGCAATACCTGCCGAAATCGTTACGGGTATATCCTTATAAAAATGATGGCATACAACACTATGTAATAAATTTTCAGCAAAACTACAACATTCATCAATATTATAAGGGGTCAAGACCAGAAACTCATCACCTCCAAAACGAGATAAGTAAGTTTGTTCATTCATCTTATTCTTTAATAATGCGCTAATTTCTTGAAGTATTTTATCCCCATAAATATGTCCATACTCTTTATCAATGCGGCCAAAATTATTTACATCGAGGAAAATGAACGATATTGCGCTGCCACCATCAAGAAGTTTTATAGCTTGATAATAAATATAATCACTTCGATAAAGACCTGTCAACAAATCACGATGTTGTCCTATTTCGGCATCAATAAGGGGTTGATTCACCATACCACATACTGCTTGTTGATTACCAATCAACAATAACTCAACACAATGTTCATCAAGCATTTCTTTTGCTTCCCAGACAGTCATCTCTGGAGCAATATACATAAATTTCTCGGACATTGCATCAGCAACAATCCGATTAGGGTGAGATTTAACTAAATCCCAATAATTCAGTACACCAACTACCTTATTCGATTCCATAACAACTAAACTGCCAAATTCATTTCTTACTGCCATATTTTGAACATGCCGTAACCCTGCAAGTGCATCAACTACCGGAAAATCTTTAATCATAATATCTGCGACACATCTAATCATAATTCAATCGATTTACTAACTAAGATAGTAATATTCAGTTGCACTCTTACTATCATTGTTTCATTAGTAACCTTTTCTCCCTCCTCTAAGATAAGTGCAATCAATTTATCTTCAGGCATCATATTCAATAAAGATTTTCTTATAACAATCGCTTCAATAATCGGATGCTCCGTTTTTTTTATCATATACTGATCGGGAGATAAAATATCTACCATTCTCCTAGCGGCTTCCGCACCAATCGGTGCCATTTTCCCCACAATAAGTACATCTTGCATGGGTGGCATCTCAAATTCAGATAAACGCATAGTTAATTCTATCTTTTTATTACCCTCCATACTACTCCCCATAATTACCTCTTTCACAATTCATTAATTATTTTAGAAGCATTCTGAAAAACTTTTTATCCTTAAAACCATAAATGACTCATATTAAAATAAGTATCAAAAAAGTCAGGCTCACGCCTGACTGCATTTCTATGCGATCACATAGCAAGCCTATCAATCTTAGGCGCTTTATTTTTAGGCTATCTTTTTTAACAAGATACCAATAAATTAATACTACTAATAAGATTAAATCACATTTTGTAAGAATTTGTCAAGTAAAATCAGGTATTTAGTCGCATTCTAGCTTAAGGTAATTTTTCAACTAATCTCTGTTCCGTGCCATTTATAAGCTGAATATAAATGGGTTGTACCTCAATCGTTAAATTACCAATGGTTTGATACAGAACCATATCAGACTTTAGAAATGGATTCACGCCTCTGCTCCACAACATATTCCTCTCTTGACCCACTGGAAGTGGCTGGCTCCAATTGGTTTTTACTGGAAATTTACGAACGATTTTATCTCCATCCTTCACAATGAAAGTAAACCCGGCATTGCCAATCGCTTCTGTGCCCACATTTTTCACAGTCCCCACCAAATGAATAGACTTGGCAATACCCAAATCCTCATTAGATTCTGCTATCGCCTTCACACTATCAAGTGCAACATGTGTAGACATGGACTCAACAATTGGCTGATTGACTTCAGCTAATTTTGCCTGTTCCGCTGCAGCGATCTGAGAAAAAAATTCACCAAAATTATTGATTTCAACTAATTGCCAATAATCCTCGCAATCTCGCATATTCAGTTCTAGAATGAAATCCTTGTCAAGTTTCGGAAAAAACACCCTTATGCCGACAGCAGCATCCTTTCCCTCTTCTTTAACATATTCAACACCATGAAATACAGACGATCCACCGCCCGTATTTTTATATAAATCCCCGATGTCCGTTTCTGCAATATTTCCAGAACGATTCGCCGATTTCGAAAAAACGCCTTGTTCAACATAAAAACGGATCTGATCTTTAGCAGAAGAAATAAGCGCGGGTTTTACAGTCTGAAAAAATCCCACTGCTTGCTTGGCAGGCTCATAATTCTCTTCATCATCCATGGTAGAACGAAGGAGTTGATCAATCCCTTGCGTAAGAAGCCTATCTAAATCAACATAGTGATCAAATGCTTTAATATCATGCGTCTCAACAGCAGTCTTGATCATATTAAGCGAATACTCAGGTGCATGTTTCCAGTGCATCCAGGCTATTGATCCACAAATTGCTGCACTCGACATGATGACAATGAAAGCTCCTATAGTCCATCGTCTCATTTTATTTTGCAATAATACATTTTCATTATTAAATTCATTCATTCTAGTTATGTCTCCCACGGCAGAATCTCCCCTATTCGGTCTCCTCTTTTACTTATCTTCTTTGCCATTGTACACCTATTCGGTTTTTTTTTATACCTATTTACCAAAGTTGTCCATAAAAGTCAGTGTAAAATTTGTTTTTTTTTTGCTACGGCTGTACAATTAACCTAATTATGACTGAAAGGACACGGTCTTTATGAAAATCTTTTCCATTAGTGATCTTCATCTATCAGGAAATCCACCGTTTAAACCCATGCATATTTTTGGCGACAACTGGCTAAACCACTGGCAAAAAATCACGTCTGACTGGTCTCAGCTTGTTACAGCAGATGATGTCGTTTTACTGCCTGGTGATGTATCATGGGCCATGAAATTCACCGAAGCCCTACCCGATCTTGAGGCCGTAGCTGATTTACCCGGTCAAAAATATCTTATTCGCGGAAATCACGACTACTGGTGGCAAACGCTGACCAAGATGCAACGGCTCTGTCCACCTACCCTGCATTTCATTCAAAATAATTTCTACGAACTGCCGGAACTCAACCTGGCTTTATGCGGCACACGCGGCTGGATGGTTCCCACAGATCCCCATTTTAAAGAGGAAGACCAGCCTATTTATCAGCGAGAAATTGGCCGCTTGCGCCTTTCATTAGAAACCGCAAAAAATGCTGGCTATGATAACATCATCACACTCCTTCATTATCCTCCACTCGTTCAAAAAGAAGACAACAATGATTTTCTCGCTCTAATTGATGAATATGCTGTAAAACATTGTATTTACGGGCACCTCCATGATCAATCAGTAACAAGTGCCTTTCTCGGTCTGCGCAATAAGACAGAATACCATTTAGTATCTTGTGACGCCCTTAAGTTCACACTAAAAAGGATTCTATAAAAAATGTCATCCCTCATCGGGATGGCATTTTTTGATTTCTACCACTTCACAGGTACTTTCAAAGCCTGCCCCGGATATAAATGGGCATTGTTATCAAGACCGTTGGCTTTTTGAATTAAGCCTATCCTCTTGCGAATATCTTCTTTATCTGTTACCTCTTTCGCAGCAATATTCCACACTGTGTCCCCTGCTTGTACGTATATCGTATTGTAAGTAATATTTCCCTGGAAATCATTAACATCTGAATGAGCTAACACCGTAAGGGAACAGATCAAAACAACCATGAATACAGTCAACAACATCCTCAAGGATAACCCCTCCTGCGAACATTTGTTTGTTTTCTATAATATATCACAGTACATATGTTCGATGCAATAAGCTTACGCATTTTCCCGAACGAATGTTTGTTATTATGTTTATTTACTCTATTAACTTATTCAATTCTTTCATCACCAATTCGAATTCACAGGCGACTTTTTCTATCTGACTTGCTACATCCCGCAAGGCCAAACTACGCCCTTGCACTTCCAGTTGTTCACAAAGCTTTGATAAACGTACTGCACCTAAATGGGCACTAGCTGATTTCAATGAATGAGCGGCATAACTTAATGCTTTTCCATCAGTCTGGTAAACAGCCTGCCTCAGCTCAGCAATCTTTATTGGCATTAGTTCCTTAAAAAAGCCAATCAATTTAACAAGAAGCCCGGCAGCCCCCTCAGCCTCCAGACGCCGCAATTCAGTCAAAACAGCCATATCTAAAATGGGTAATACATTAATATCTTTAAGCCACTTAGCAAGTACAGACTGAAGCTCTTGCCGTGATAAGGGCTTACTAATATAATCATCCATTCCCGCCACCAAACATCGTTCCTTGTCACCTGTCATAGCATAGGCCGTCATGGCAATAATAGGTATGTGATGATTTAGCGTCATTTCTTGAAGGCGAATAGCCTGGGTCGCCTCAAATCCGTCTATCTCTGGCATCTGACAATCCATCAGAATGAGATCATAAGCACCCTGCGAAACCCTTGCCAAGCATTCCTGCCCATTTGTGGCAACATCAACAGTAATACCCCATTTCTTCAAATATTGATAAACAATTTCTTGATTGATGGGGTTATCTTCCACAAGCAATACCGTCCGCCCCGCGAGATAAGGTTCCTGATAGGGACAATTCAAAAGAGCGAAATCGTCCGGACAAGGTATGGGATGATAAGTTTCATCATAATTATTAACCTCACTGGACAAAAATAAATCAAACCAAAAAGTAGACCCATGACCTTCTTGACTCATTACACCAATATGTCCATTCATCAATTCAACTAATCGCTTAGAAATAGCCAACCCCAAGCCTGTTCCACCATAACGACGTGTCGTCGTACCATCTTGCTGCGTAAAAGGTTGAAAGAGATATTGAACCTTATCGCAAGCAATGCCAATGCCCGTATCAACTACCTCAAATCGTAAGAAAACATGGTTTTTTGTCTGTTTTTTAAGCATGACACGTAGCGTAACGGATCCTTTATCAGTAAACTTTACAGCATTTCCAGCCAAATTTAATAATATCTGTTTTAACCGTATGGGGTCCCCCATCAGCCATGTTGGAATAGCCGGGTCAATGTCAACCGTAATTAATAGATTTTTCATAGATGCTGGTGGCTTGACAATTTCAATCGTTTCCTTGATAAGGCAGACTAACCGAAAGGGAATTTGTTCAAGAATAATCTTATCTGCTTCAATTTTAGAAAAATCCAACACATCATTAATAATGACCAAGAGGTTTTCAGCCGATAAATGTGCTGTCTGAGCCAATTTACGTTGCTTTTCATCAAGCAAAGTTTCCATTAATAAATCTAACATGCCCAAAACACCCGTAATGGGTGTCCGAATTTCATGACTTACCATGGATAAAAATTCGCTTTTCATACGACTGGCTTGTTCAGCAGAGGTCTTGGCAGCTCTCAGCTGTTCTTCAATCTTATATTGCTCTGATATATCGCGAATGATTTCACAAATCATATTTTTTCCCTGCCAACTAAAGGGAGCCGCCGCAATATCCACAGGAAAAATAGTGCCGTCCTTTTTCTTGTGCCAACGCAAATTAATCTCATTCTCCCCCTGAGGCGGCGTGGCTAGTAAGGGACCATTAATGTCTTCTAGTCCGTCTTCAACCGCACTTCTATCGGCATAAATATCAAGGACCTTCATATTTAAAAATTCTTCCCGGCTGTAGCCATAAAGAGCCACAGCCGCCTCGTTTACATCAATAAATTGCCGGCAGGCCAAGTCGAATAACATAATGGCATCTTTTTCTTTTGAAAATAACAGCCGATACTTTTCTTCACTTTCACGCAATTCGCGTTCGGCTTCCTTGATTTCTTTTATGTCAAAAATTAAACCGATCAAACCAGTCACACAATCATTCGCATCTTTCAATGGTACCTTACGCGTAATAACCGAAAAGGGTTTACCACCATAGGAAACTTCTTCCTCACCAATAAAAAGCGGCATACCTGCGACAAAACAGTTAAATCATCATGACGGTACTTATCAGCCCGCTCCTTTGAGAACAAATCATAATCTGTTTTACCAATGATTTCAGCCAAAGAATACCCAATAGCTTGACAAAAGGTCTGATTAGCTGTGACGTAGATACATAAATCATTTTTAAAAAAGACAAAGGCTGGTAAACAATCAAGTAGTGTAGTTACTTCACGTTGATGGCAGACCCGTTCCTGTTGCATTTGACGAAAATATTGTTTAGCCAAAGAATCGGCATTATCTACCATTTCTCCGTCCTCCTAGGATACATAACTTTTTTACCTATTACTATACAATATTAAGTCATGACCTAATTGGTACCATAAAAAAAGTCGGTCTATTTTCTATTTAATCTGTTCCACCTTTATCCACTGAGCCAGCCATGCTATACTTAGTGCATAATGATAAATAATGTACTGTTTTCTCTAAAAAGGAGGTCTTTTTTTGCATCAGTATCTTTTTTTCATTGGTCAATTTCCAGTAAGAGCCTACGGACTCGTGCTTAGCTTAAGCATTGTTTTAGCAACAGGCGTGGCCTACTTTCTAACGAAACAAGATGGTCGCTGGCATAGTCATATTCCCGACATGGGAATTTATTGCGGCATTGCCGGTATTATTGGCGCACGTCTCTGGGATGTATTCTTTTTCGACTGGGCCTATTATTCCCATCACTTGCTAGAAATCCCTTTTGTCTGGCAAGGGGGCATGGCCATCCAAGGCGGTGTCATTCTAGGAGCCGTAATTGGCATACTTTATACGAAAAAGCATCATATTGACAGCTGGCAACTCGCCGACCTTATTGCACCTGCTATCTTGCTTGGCCAAGCCATCGGTCGCTCAGCCAACCTGCTTAATGGCGATGCCTTCGGACACCCTACAGGCAGCAGTTTCGGGCTTCTCTATCCAAATACCACCCTCGCCTATCAGGTTTATGGCAATCAACCACTCTGGCCAGCTGAAATCTGGGAAGGTCAAATTGATATCGTTTTATTTGCCCTACTTCTTATATTCAGAACAACAAATCATGCCAAGGGACAAGTATTCATTCTCTATGCCATTTTATATTCAACAGCCCGCTTTTTTCTGGAATACATTCGTGGGGACTACGGTACCTTGCTGTTTGGTTTAAAATCAGCTCAGCTTACTAGTCTACTCGTTATAATCATCGGCCTGGGCTTATTTTTCTGGTGTGGCCGTCGTCAAAAAACATCTTCCATGAAGCCGCTTAAAAAGTAAAAATATCCATAGACGTTTTCTCTCCTGACTGATATAATTTTATTCATGATTTTAACAGACTAGGAGAATATTTATGGATAATTTATCTCACGCTTTTGTCGGCGTAGCTCTTGCCGCTTTATCAGGCCATCAGCCTTCCTTGACCGATCCTTTGTATATTGCCACAATTTTAGGAGCCCAGGCCCCTGATTTTGATATTATTACCCATTTAAAAAGCAATTTTTCCTACATGAAATCTCATCGGGCTTTTTCCCACTCCCTGCCCGGTCTTATAATGTGGTCCAGCCTCATTACTGTACTACTACTCTACAACCTAGGCATGACTGACTGGCTAAGCTATTTGCTGTGGTCTTTTATCGGCGGCTTATCACATATTTTACTTGATTATTTTAATACTCATGGTGCCAGCCTTCTCTGGCCGTTTAACAAAAAACGCCAGACAAATCATCTTTTAAATGTCTTCGATCCCTTACTACTATTGTTCTTTAGTATTCCTTATTTTTTCGCACTTCCAGCGGGGCTACTTGGCATCATCTCGCTCAGTACCTTAGCCTGTTACCTCACATTACGCACCGCTATGCGTGCACGCATAAAAAAACGTTTGACAATATTCTTCGCTGCAGAGCAAATTGCACGACTCGCTGTTATGCCGAACTTAAAAAGAGTCCTTGTATGGGATTTTGTTGTGGAACTTGCTGACTCCTATATCGTCGGGCAGTTTAATTTCATCCAGTGCAAACTCACAGTCAAAACGAAATTATTAAAACAGCAGCATCCTGAGATAGCTAAGCTTGTACAAACAACAGAACTTGGTGAATTTTTTCAATCTTTTACTCCCTATCTCTATCTTAATGTAGAAAAACAAGCCAACGGCTTATTTCTCGTAAGACTTTATGACTTACGATACTTTCTTAATGAAAAATTTGTTCACAGAGCCATTATTCACTTTGACAAAAACAAAATGCCCCTTGAATCTTATCTATTAACAGCAAATCACATCATTAAAATTCCGACCTGATTCGAATAACAAGGAGATAGTCCGTATCACTTTAATGATACGGACTATCTCCTTTTAACTTTCACAACAACTTGAGCAATTTTTGCTATATAAAAAATTCCATTTAATTGAATGTTTCATTTCATCTGTAATAATTTCGAAAAGCATGGCTTTATGTCTAGAAGAGCAAAGCCCAAACATCATCTTACGATATAATTCAACCGCAGCTAATTCACCGAAAATGGCCTGTTCAATACCAGCACAATAACTTTTTGGTTTTTGAAAATCAGTTGCCTGTTGTGTTATGGGGGATTGGCACATAATTTCTCGATAGATCACCCGAAACATTTTAAAATGCTTAATTTCATCATCTCTAATAGATTTAATCACGTCCTGCTGCTTTTGATCTGGTGCTAGTTGCAATAAACATTGATAAAACATCCGATCATGTGTCTCATCCTTCAAAGCTTCTAAAATAAGACAAAGTGACTGTTCGAGCATGGCAGTATCGCAACATCCAGGCTCTCCATAATAAGACATACTCCAATGACCTCCCCACTTTTGTTACACATCTTATTCTATTGTATGCATAACAAAGCTAAAGGAGTTCATGAAAAGGTCACGGATGTCTTTGCCTTGCAATTAGCCCCCAGATAAACACAGTAGCTGCAAATAGCGCTGGCAGATAGACCATAAATCCCGGAAAAACAGCTTGTACAGATTGTTGCGCACCTGCATCATCGCCAGCCATTTCCCCTGCTGTCCATCCTAAAAAAATCGCGCCAACCCATACAATGATGGGCCATCTTGCCATAGCACGTTGAACAAGCTGACTGCCAAACATAATGATGGGAATACTTAATCCAAGGCCAATCAATAAATAGAGTAAACTGCCACGAGCTACAGCAGCGATAGCAATCACATTATCCAGACTCATGATTAGGTCAGCGAAAATAATCATACGAATGGCCCCACGTAATGATGGCGGCGCTACCGACCGTTGCTGATTTGAATGATCATCTGTTAATAATTTACCGGCAATACCCAGTAGCATAACACCGCCTGCAAACTGCAAATAAGGAATGGTAAGCAAAAATACTGCAATAAAAGTCAATATTACACGCAATCCGATAGCGCCGACTCCCCCCCACAAAATGGCCAGCTTTTTTTGACGTTCTGGCAAACTTCGGCTGGCGAGCGCAATAACAAGCGCATTATCTCCACTAAGCAACAAATTTACTACAACAATACTTGTTAATATTTTTAATGTATCCATTAACATCCATCCTATAACTCAATTTGACAATAAACAGTCATTGTTGTTAAATCACTTAATAATAGTATTTCACAGGCTAAAAATTTTACACAAAAACGCACTCTCAAACGATATACAAATGTGATACTCCTAAAAAACGAAAGCCATAACAATTCTGAGAATTATTTATGTACTAGTAACATTTATTAGGTAAAATTCGTCGAAATAAATTTTTTCCCTTTCCCCCCTTCCCCGCTATTTACTTCTACAAAACAATACACTTGCCCACCAAGGACAAACTAGTTATAATTAAAGTTGATATGACTAGGAGGAAAATAATCTTGAAATATGTATATACCATTTTAATTGGCTTCGTTTTTTGGAATTTTGGTTATCTTGTGTATTCGACTTTATATGGAATGCTAATCGTTTTCGGTGCACCTGACAGTCCTTTACTAAACACAATTGTAAAAATCGTCTGGGCGCCTCCAGCCTTGTATTTAGGCTATAAAGTGGTTATCCAGGAAATGACGCGGCGAAACCAACGAAAAAAAGAGGTTTCAAAAAAGAAATCTCCCCAAAAATAACTCAAAAGTGAATAAATAAAAAAAGGATCTATTGCTTATGCATAAGATCCTTTTTTTGCACTTAGGGTTGCACAATTTTAGCATGCGGTCCTGCCCAAGTAATGGTGTGAGCCATCCTTTTCTCTACCCAACGCCAAGGACACGGAACTTCTATTCTTGCTTCCTTCATAGTACAGTCATAAACCGTCATAAACCACTTTAAATGAGAAAAAGTATGTGTCAATTTCTGTTGAGCGGAACCAACATTTACATCAAGTCCCAGAAAAACAAAAACTTGTCTTAAGTTTTCTCTCACCATCATTTCATCTTGTTCCACATGCTCCACAGTCGGGAACTCCCACATTGAGGCTAACAGTCCCTTAGCAGGGCGACGCCGAATGAGAATACTCCCATTATGTTCTAGCAGTCCCACAGCCAATTGAGTAGGCCGTGGTGGCCGAGCTGAGCGTTTTACAGGAAAATCAATTACCCGATTCTTCTGATAGGCTTGACAGTCAATTGCAAGGGGACAACTAGGGCAACGCGGACTAGCTGGTGTACAAACAGTGGCCCCCAAATCCATCACAGCCTGATTAAAGTCACCCGACCGGCCAGCAGGCAACACACGCTTAACAATTTCCGTAATATTTTTTTTCGCTTTAGCTGTCATAATGTCTTCCGTCAAACAATAAAGTCTGCTAAACACTCTGAGCACATTTCCATCTACAGCCGGACAAGGCGCATTATGGGCAATACTTAAAATCGCTCCTGCCGTATAATCGCCAATACCCGATAATTTTTTTATTGCCTGAAGATTATCTGGTATGATTCCCCCATACTGAGCCGCCACTTGACGTGCACCCTCGTGTAAATTACGCACACGGCTATAATACCCAAGACCTTGCCAATACGTCAGGACTTCCTCTTCATCAGCTTCAGCCAGACTGCTTACACTGGGAAAACGTGCTAAAAATTTTTGAAAATAAGGAATGACTGTATCCACCCGTGTTTGTTGTAACATAATCTCTGAAACCCATATTTTATACGGATCACCGTCACGGCGCCAAGGAAGATCCCGTTTTTCCTCTTTATACCAAGAAAGCAGCTTTGCTGATAGTGATGTCACAATAAATTCTCCTTTGTCTCATTCAGAAAATTATCAAGAAAAGGACCTGCCAGTTTTGCGCAGGTCCTTTTTTAGTATACCATAATTCTAATCCTTTAAGCTAACTTCTTTACCATTCAGTATCCGATTCATATTGCGAACAGCGCACATTTTGCCGCACATTGTACACGTTTCTTGCTCTTCCGGCTGCGATTCCTTACGGAGACGACGCGGTTTTTCATCATCAATGGCCAATTCAAACATTTTTTCCCAATCCAAATCAGCCCGCGCCTGACCCATTTTATCATCCCACTCGCGTGCGCCAGGAATACCTTTAGCAATATCTGCCGCATGGGCAGCAATACGCGAAGCAATAATGCCGTCTTTCATTTCTTCAAGATTCGGCAGCCGCAAATGTTCAGCAGGCGTTACATAACAGAGAAAATCAGCACCATTTGCAGCAGCAATCGCTCCACCAATAGCACTTGTAATATGATCATAGCCAGGGGCAATATCGGTCACAAGAGGTCCAAGCACATAAAAAGGTGCACCATGACACAGGCGTTTTTCAAGCAGCATATTGGCGGCAATTTCATTTAACGCCATATGACCAGGGCCTTCAATCATAACCTGCACATTCTTTTCCCAAGCCCGTTTGGTCAGCTCACCTAGTGTCATGAGTTCCGCAATCTGTGCGGCATCTGTCGCATCATGAAGACAGCCGGGACGACAGGCATCACCAAGACTAATAGTCACGTCATGTTTAGCACAAATATCAAGCAGACACTCATAATGCTCATAAAAGGGATTTTCTTGATTATTCATTTCCATCCAAGCAAACAGTAAGGACCCCCCACGTGAAACAATATTTGTGAGACGTTTATTTTTTTTCACGCGTTCGGCAGTAGCCCGATTCAAGCCGCAATGGACAGTTACAAAATCGACGCCATCTTCAGCATGCCGCTCTACAACAGCTAATAATTGTTCTGCTGTCATATCCTTTAACTCAGCCTCATGCATCCCTACAGCATCATACATAGGCACCGTACCGATCATCGCTGGCGAATAATCAATGACCTTCCGGCGAAATTCCTGTGTTTTCCCGAAGCAGCTTAAATCCATAATTGCTTCAGCCTTGAGTTCAATGGCCTTTTTGACTTTTTCCATCTCACCATCAAGATTACAACAGTCTTTCGATACGCCTAAATTGACATTAATTTTCGTTCTCAGTCCTTCACCAACACCTTCAGCACTTAAACTAGTATGATGCTTATTGGCTGGTATAACGACCTTGCCGCTAGCAACAAGCTCGCGCAACTTATTGACATCCATTTGTTCCTTTTGCGCTACCGTCTTCATTTGTTCTGTAATAATTCCTTGTTTCGCCGCATCCATTTGCGTTGTATAACTCACAAATAGCACCCCTTCTTCTGATCATTTTTTTTGCTATCGAAACTACTTTACTATTGCTATTGCTATTTTCTGTTGTATTTCGGCAATTTTTACAGGTATATTCGATGCACCGACGATTTCCGTCACAAGTGCTACACAATTGGCACCATGTTTCACAACTTCAGCCACATTATTTGCCTTAATACCACCAATAGCCACAAATGGAATCGTAACGTGACTGACAACATAGTCAAGATAATCAAAACCCACAGGACTACATACATCTTTTTTAGTTTTTGTAGAAAAGATCGGTCCCACACCCAGATAATCAGCTCCTGCACGTACCGCTGCCTCAGCCTGCTCCGGTGAATGCGTGGACAAGCCGATGATCATGTCTTCTCCGACAATATTACGTACAACATCAATCGGCAAATCTTCCTGTCCAATATGTATACCATCAGCCCCGACCAATTTAGCTATTTCAACATCGTCATCGACGATAAACGTAGCATCATAGGCTAAGGTCATTTTACGGATTTCCTGACATTCTTCATATTTAACACGCTGTTTTTTTCCCTTTTCTCGATACTGAATAATTTTAATACCTGCTTCAAGCATTTCCTTTACAACGGCAATATTACTGCGTCCTAAAGAATATTCCTCAGCTGTCAAAGCATATAAATCAGACGGCAAGGGATTCTTTCTTTTACTCAGCATAACATTTCCTCCCCAGCAGAATCTGCTAACACATACCGCAAAATGACATCAGCTTGTTTGGCTGCTGCCACAGCTACGCGTGGTGCAAGCGGGGGCGTTTCCGCTCCGACACCTGTTTTCAGATCACCAATCATAAAAAGTCGTTCACGCAATTGATGAATGCCAATCGCATCACTACTTGCAAAACCCGCCAGTCCAGAAGCACAAACAAGCAATTTATCGGTATTAATAAAACGCTCAACAAGAAGCTTTTTGTATTTTGCCTGATCAAAGGCTTCCACAACAACATGACAGTCCACAAATACCTGAGCAAAATCCGGTTCTTCAAGTTTCCGGCAAAGTTTTTCAATCGTCACATCGGGATTAATGGCAAGTAAATTTTCAGCAAGCACATCAACCTTCGCCCGACCAACTTGGCGATTAAAATAGTACTGACGATTCAAATTGCTATAGTCAAGGATATCAAAATCAACAAGGATAAATTTTTTAAAACCCGTCCGAACTAAATGAACGGCACAATTTGATCCCAGTCCACCTGCTCCGGCAATACCGATTTTCACTGATTGAATTTTTCGAAGTCGCTCAGCCCCGATTTTTTGGATTAAAGCCTGTTCAAATTCATTCATCAAGATTCCCCAACAAGGGGCTCCCAATTTTTCATGACTGGCTGAAACCCCTGCTGCCTAATGGCTTTTTTCATTTCTTCAACATCACGCTCATCAGAAATATCAAACTGCCCTGAATTGGCATTCTTATGAATATGTCCACCAACAGCTGTACAAGAACCTGCTGACATCTTCGTCACACCAATGCCCATCATATGATTGCGGAAATCAACTGTTTCCCGCGTTGACATAGTAATACCTGAACGCTGCATAAAAAGTCGGTAAGCTAAAATATACTGCACTGTATTCATATCTGTCATATCCACCAGTGGCTGAAAATCACCCGTATGGGGGCGCATGCGCGGTACAGAAATGTTAATATCCACTTCAGGATAATGATCCTGCAAATAAGCGGCGTGAAGGCCCGTGAAAAAAGCTTCGCGGCGCCATTCATCAAGCCCCATCAGCGCACCAATATTAACACACCACATTCCTGCCTGGCAAGCTCGTTCAGGTGCATCTAACCGGAAATGATAGTCTTTTTTGGGTCCTGCCACGTGAATATCATCATATAAAGCCTCATTATAGGTTTCCTGGAACATCGTCATACTGTCCACACCCGCTTCATATAACTCCTTATACTCCTCTAAAGTCAAGGAGTAAACTTCTGTCCCAACGGATGAAAAATATTTTGTTAAAATTTTCGTACAGTTTTTCATATATTGGACAGAAGAAATGGTTGGGGCATCCCCTGTTAAATACAATATATGTTTAAGCCCTGTACTTGCAATAACCTGCGCCTCCTGCTCGACCTGCTCAAGAGTGAGCATTTTACGCGGTTGCGTATTAAGCGCACTAAAGCCACAATATTTACACTTATTCGTACAATAATCTGATAAATAAATCGGCGTAAATAACAAAATAGTCTTGCCAAAATACTTGAGTGTAATGGCCTTGGCCTTTTGAGCCATAGGTTCCAAATATTTCTCCGCTGCTGGTGATAATAAGGCAAGATAATCCAAAGCCGTCAACTGATCCTTTGCCAAGATTGTTTGAATATCCTTATCTGCCAAACCGGAAAAGAAGCCGTCATAATCAAAATTCCGGTAAGGTTTTAGCTCCTCATAAATACCGCGCGTCTTATTCATGTAAGAACCCCGTTAAAGGCGACGAAGCCTGAGCAATGGTTTGATCAACACCCAGTCCAGCTAAAAAAGCTTTACGGCCTGCAGCGACGGCCTGTCCGAAAGCTTCAGCCATAACAAGCGGCTGCGGTGAACTTGCAATAGCTGTATTTAAAAGACAGGCAGCAGCTCCCATCTCCATGGCTTCAACCGCATGCGACGGCGCTCCAATCCCCGCATCTACAATGATAGGGAGAGAAATTTCTTCAATTAAAATCCGAATAAGTTCTTTTGTTTTTAAACCACGATTAGTTCCAATGGGGGCTCCAAGCGGCATAACAGCTGATGCTCCAGCATCAACTAAAGACCTGGCAACCATCAAATCAGGGCTAATATAGGGAAGCACAACAAACCCTTCCTTAGCTAAAATTTCAGTGGCCTTCACTGTCTCATAACCGTCAGGCAGTAAATACTTTGCATCTGAAATAATTTCAACCTTAATCCAATTGCCACAGCCCGCGGCCTTTGACAGACGAGCCAGACGAATGGCCTCCTCAGCCGTGCGCGCCCCTGATGTATTCGGCAACAACTGCATGGTTTCCGGTATATGAATCAGTACATTATCTGTCTTCGACTCAAAATCAATGCGCCTAAGAGCCACTGTAATTACCTCTGCACCTGAATGTTCGGCAATGCTCGGAATCAAGCGATCATCACTATACTTACCTGAACCAATAAATAAACGACTTTTTAGTTCTCTTCCCCCTAAAATAAACTTGTCTTCTTGACTATCCATTTCTCAGCCTCCTCCTACGAACCGTAGCACTTCAATTTCATCCCGCTCCTTCAGGATAATCGCTGCCAGTTCATTGCGCTTCACAATTTTTTCGTTGTACTCCACAACGACACAGTCCAGCTCTAATTTTTTTGTCAACAGAAGCTGTTCAAGCGTCAGGGAAGATGCTAATGAAATTTCTGCACCATTTAACTTCACTTTCAAGAGCCTCACCTCTCCAAAATAAAAAAGCTCACCTCATAAAGAAGTAAGCTTTCGAATCAAAGATTTGCTTCCCTACGCTGGTATTAACCATGTCAGGTTCAGAGGGTCGAAAGGTAAACTTTCTCTCAGCCGTATGCGGCACCCCTAGCGAACTTATATTGTTATGTTTAATATAGCACAAATATTTCCTATTGTAAAGCCTCTAACACACCATTTTTATTATGGCCGTGCAACCGTCGTGGACAATGACTTCTCCCCGGTTTTTACCGCAGGATTGGACGGTTTTTCTGAACTTACAGCTGATTCATCATTTGGAACAATTTCACCAAGAGCTTTTAAAATTTTAAATTCAGGTACTTCTTGCAATGACTGAATAAAAGCCTGCCGAACTTCTGGAACCTGCATAAAGTGAAGAAGATGCTGTCGAAATTCCGGTGTCTCCATTTGTTCAGCAAGTACATGGGCTACTTCTGGTGTTTTTAAATAAGCAACCATTTCTTGCTTTCCTTCTGACGATTTTAAATAAATCATAGCCTGCGAAATAATCATCTCACGAATATCAGGGTTACTCATACCGCTTTGAACAAGCGTCATGACAGCCTTCTGCTGAATATAAGGCCTATCCACACTAAATATGAGCAAACCAGCTGTGACTATCCCCATAGTAGCCCCAATAATTATCCAGGAAAGTAGTTTTTGCACCACTCTTTTCACTCCCATCTACTCCATTACTTTTTATGGTAACCTTTTACAGTCTAGTTTATACAATAATAAAAATATCGATAAAAAATACCTTCACTCGGACATACTATGCACGAAACATCTATTCAGCACAAAAAGGAGATGTGCATCATGTCATTTAAAGATTTAAGCGATTCAACGCCCCAGAAAGAAAGCAAGCCGGCTGCTGAAAGTGTCAGCGCCATGGATGATTCCAAACAAGAATCAACCGAAAAAAAATATCGACCTTGCAAAAATTCAAACCCTACGTGATAACAAAAAAGACTGACAATCTGTCAGTCTTTTTTGTTATCACACATTGGGAACATGCACTAAGCAAATTACATAATATAGGATATAAAACAAAGGAGGTTCTCCCTATGTTTTGTCCTTATGGTAATCCTTACGGATGCCCTTATCACTATCGACCACGCCGTAAACGGTGGTGGAATTATCATCCTTACTGGTGGAATTATTACTAAAAAATTATCAACCAAACGCAAGCTCCCTTCTCCAGTTCGTATAACATAAAAATGCGACAAGCCTTAAGCCTGTCGCATAACAATTACAAAAACCTATCAATTCAATTATTTACTGTAAGTAAGTAAATATTCACTGCCCAGTTGTTCATACTTTTGTAAAGCAATCATGACTTGCACATTCTGTCGATAGTCATTTTCCAAAAGCTGTTGTCCAAGAGCTTCATTGATAATATTTCTAATTTGAAACCGTTGATATCCCAAAAATATCAACTTTTTCAGAAGCTGTCTAATATTTTCTTCAATATTCATATACATTCTCCTCCGTTCTCTATTTATACTGATAATCGTAATGCAATCAACACATGCACTACCAGCCGCTATTATCTGAACCATTACCAGTATTCTATAGATGGGAGAGAATGGGTTTAATTCTTTCACTTTAATAAACTGCTTAGTATTAACTATTTGCATTCGGTTAATGATTTTATTTAGTATATCACAATAAAGATAGAATAGCAAGAAGAATTTATTATCGTTTATCCAATTACAATAAAGGATTTTTCCTTTATTCCCCGTATATACTATAATACAGCATGAAAAAGATAGGAGTTTTTTAAACATGTTCAGACCAAATGGTAATCCGAATAAATCAAAAGCGAACTATTACTATGGCCTTATCGTCCTACTGCTTCTCATCTATCTTGGCATCTATTCTTTGATGAAATAAAAGTTTTACAGGTAGCGAAGCTTTTTTATTGTGCCTGTAGAGTAGATCACCCTAACAATTCTTCCTGCATAGACTGTAATATCAAACAAAGGAGGAGATCTACTTATGAACTTTGGTCATGGTGGCGGTTTCAATGGCTTTGGTGGTAATCAAGGGATTATCATTATACTTATTATTATTTTATTATTCTTTGGTTTTAGCAATGATTCAACATCTAGCTAATTCATAATAAAAACGCTCACCAAATATGATGGAATAAAGAGAGAAAAGCCGCTAAGCTTTCTCTCTTTTGGCATTTATATGGAAATTCAAATGCCGGATTCAGTTAGGAAAATTTATTCACTAATAAGAATAACTATTTATACTCAGTTGAAAACAACTATAAAATAAGATAGAATATAAATAATACAAGCTATAAAAATGTCTTGTTACAGACTTCAGGGAGGGAATTTATTGACACAAAAAAAATTCGTACTAAAACTCTTAAGAAAGTATATTTTACTTTTCATCGGAGCTATGATTGCGGCAGCAGGATTAGAGTTTTTCTTAGTACCCAATCAAATTATTGATGGCGGCATCGTCGGCATATCCATCATGGCAAGTCATGTAACAGGCTATCCCCTTAGTCTCTTTATTGCCATCTTAAATATCCCCTTTCTCTATATTGGCTATATGCAGATCGGGAAAAAGTTTGCCATCTCCACACTCTTTTCAGTTGTTTCCCTATCCTATTGGGTAAGCATCTTTCACCCAATTCCCGGGTTAACAACTGATTTATTTTTAGCCGCTGTATTTGGCGGCATCATTGTTGGCATCGGCACAGGATTAATTATTCGCTCTGGCGGTTCTACAGATGGCGCCGAAGTAGTTGCCATTATTTTAGATCAAAAAACAGGATTTTCAGTAGGCGAAATGGTCATGTTTTTCAACCTGTTTATTTTAACAAGTGCCGGACTGATTTTTACCTGGGATAAGGCCATGTATTCACTTGTCGCTTATTTTATCGCCTTTAAAGTCATTGATATCACCATTGAAGGACTTAATGAATCAAAAGCAGCTCTCATCGTATCTGAAAAGCCTGATGAAATCTCAGCCGCACTCATGAGCCGATTAGGCCGGGGTGTAACGATCTTACACGGTGAAGGCGGCTATAGTAAAGAACAAAAAAATGTATTATATGCTGTAATTTCGCGTCTGGAAATTTCGAAACTAAAGGATATTATTCAAGAAGTCGATGAAAACGGTTTTGTTACCATTAGTGATGTTCACGATGTAATGGGCGGACAATTCAAGAAAAAGTCTATTCATTAAAAAAAATCCCACCGAACTTTACTGTCCGGTGAGATTTCTATTTAACTGCTTTGTGGCATAAAAGTGTGACAATTTGTTTGATCACTGGTACGCGCGTTACTTTGGCCTTGATCAACCTTTACTTCAATGTCTACTGCATTACAATGTTCGCCTTGCTGCCAATATTTGCAATTTGATACCTCACATCTTACTCCCGGCAGTGCCATGCTTCCACCTCCTTAAATTTCGTCCTTAGTTTATCCGTTATTTTTCCTTCTATTCACATATTTTCGTCAATAATACTCGGTTGACTATTTTCTTGAAATTCACTGCCTCCTTGTGTCATAATAGAACTTGTAAATAAATTGGCTTCAAACTCGCAAGAGTATAATACATAACATCACAATTTATCACATTCTAGAGTGGAGGAATCTCACATGGATCTTTTAACAACCATTAAGAACAAAGCAAAATCGACACAACAAAGAATATTATTACCTGAAAGTAGTGATATTCGCGTAATTCAAGCGGCTAGAGAAATTATGGACCAAAAAATAGCCAAAATTGCTCTCGTCGGTAATCAAAAAGAAGTCGCTAAAAAGGCTTCAGAGGCCAAGGTGGATCTGACAGACATTGAAATCATCGACCCTGCTACATGTTCTCAACATGATCATTATGTACAAGCACTGTATGAAGTAAGAAAAGCCAAAGGCATGACCTTAGAAAAAGCTGCCGAATTAATCAAGAATCCATTATATTTTGGCACACTGATGGTTTATAATGGCGATATGGATGGCATGGTTGCTGGTTCACTCAGCACAACAGGCGATGTTTTACGTCCTGCTTTACAAATTATTAAAACGAAAAAACCATTTAAGACCGTTTCCGGTGCCTTCTTAATGTCAGTACCAAATTGCACACTAGGCAGTGAGGGCGTGTTCGTTTTTGCCGATTGTGCCGTAAATATTGCGCCTGACGCTCAAACACTTGCTGAAATCGGCATACAAGCTGCTCAAACAGCAAAAAACCTGTGCAATTTTGAACCTGTTATTGGCTATCTTTCCTTCTCTACCAAAGGAAGCGCCCAGCACGAATGGGTAGACAAAGTTGTAGAAGCTACAAAACTTGCTAAAGGCCTTGATTCTTCTTTAGAAATTGATGGAGAATTCCAAGCCGATGCTGCACTCATTGAATCAGTAGGCCGCCAAAAGGCTCCTGGCAGCACCGTAGCTGGCAGAGCCAACGTACTAATATTCCCTGATATTCAGTCAGGCAATATTGGGTACAAGCTTGTGCAAAGACTAGGCAATGCAAGTGCCACGGGTCCTATTCTTCAAGGGTTAGCAAAACCAGTCAATGACTTATCACGTGGCTGCAATGTCAACGATATTGTCAACATGGTTGCCATTACTTCTGTACAAGCAAGCCAACAGTAATCATTTTTGAATCAATGAAACCACGTCAAAATAAGCAGGACTGCCCACCAGGCAGCCCTGCTTATTACTATATAATCTCTTAAATCATCTTGCATTATTTTTCCTCAAAAGAACATAATAGTAAGGTTCGCTATGTACTCCAAAGGGGGAAGCTTAATGAAAGTATTCTTGGGCATTGACGTTGGATCAGTCAGTACTAATGTGGCAGTACTTAACAATCAAGATAAAGTCATCGATACTCTCTACATCCGAACACAAGGTCGACCCATTGAGGCTGTCCAAAACGGCCTGAAACAAATCAATGAACGCAATAGCAACTTAACTGTGTCAGGCGTTGGTACAACGGGCAGCGGACGACAGCTGGCAGCCGTTGTCGTCGGAGCCGATTCAATCAAAAATGAAATTACAGCCCATGCTATAGCGGCCATGCATACTGTACCTGATGTGCAAACGATTATTGAAATTGGCGGGCAGGATTCTAAAATCATCCTCATCCGACATGGCGTTGTCATAGACTTTGCCATGAATTCAGTATGTGCCGCTGGAACAGGGTCTTTTTTAGATCAGCAGGCTGCGCGTTTGAGCATGCCCATTGAAGATTTTGGAAGTCGAGCCTTAGAATCTACGACACCCATACGTGTAGCTGGGCGTTGTGCCGTATTCGCTGAATCAGATATGATTCACAAACAACAAACGGGACACCAAATTGCTGATATTCTAAACGGCCTATGCCAAGCATTGGTACGCAATTATCTTAATAATGTAGGTAAAGGAAAGAGTATTCAGGCCCCCATCCTGTTCCAGGGCGGTGTCGCTGCAAATCAAGGAATGAAACAAGCCTTTGAAAATGCCCTGGACCTCCCTGTTATGATCCCACCCCACTACAACGTCATGGGTGCCATTGGTGCCGCCCTTTTAGCAAAAGAACAAGTCAAAGAAAAGCCCTCTACTGTCTTTCGTGGTTTTGATTTAATTCATAACAACTATCGGCCTCACAGTTTTGAATGTAAGGGTTGTCCAAATTTATGTGAAATAATAGAAATCCAATTAAACAACGAAATCGCAGCACGTTGGGGAGATCGTTGTGGTAAATGGAGCAACAAAGAAACGATTCATCATTAAAACAAACTGGGTCATCCTTCCTTGCTGGAAAGACGACTCAGTTTGTTTTAGTTCTTTTTCTCTGAATACAATCAGCAAAAGCTTCCACTCGTGTCACAATACCGACATCACTCGCGTGTTCATCAAGACTTAAGGACAACAGAGGCAACTCATAATCATGGGCAATATTTTTTAGTGCATATTGCGCAACAACTTCCGGCGTGCAACCGAAAGGATAAACATGAATCAGCCCATCATAATCCTTCTGCACGCAACTAACAGCATGACCGACTGACTTTAGCCCTTCACCACCTACATGATAATGAAAATAAGGTCTGGCTTGGCTTAGACATTCTTTTTCCTCATTGTACAATCCTAAAGTCTGCATCAGTGTTTTAGCATAAGCCCACTGACCGGTAAAAGTAAATTTTTTTACTTCAATACCTTGTTTAACAAGCATATTCTCAAGTCTATGATTAACGTAGGGTTCCATTAAGACATAAAATTCGCCAAGCAAAACGACCTTGGCTGGTTGAAATTCATTAACTGGAGTCGATGCCCTTATCTCCTCCAACGCCTGTTCCCGCAAGCGCCTGATATCACGAAAATTACGACAATAAGCAAATTGCTGGATGCTTTCTTCACAAAGACGGATAATCCTTTCAGGAGCACTTGAACGTGCACCATAAAAATTTTTCGCAGCATTAATGGCATCTAGCGCTTGGAGCGATTTAAGTGCTAACATAATATTTTTCACGACAGACAGACGACTGGCCTTAGGCGCTGCTATACATAAAAACCGATACAAGTCACTAAACAGGTTATCTGTGTTGAGCGTATAAAATGCTAAATTCTTGTTTGCTGCTAAACTGATTTTTTGTACGGCATTATAAAAGCCCATGCGGCACTTACCTGCACCACAGATAGTTATTAACGTATCAGCGCCTCTATCAATCCCCTCTAAAAAATTTCCCATATTGATTTTATAAGGTAGGCACACTCCCTCTGGGGAATGGCTTGAACCTAATTCAACAGTTTTCTTGGAAATTGGTGGGGCCTTAATGACTTCAATACCTAAATTCGTCAGCATATTAAAAATTGGAATGCTTAAATATCCCATGTGAGGATAAGTTAATTTCACCCTTTCTTCCTCCATTCCATTAAATCCAAGAAGGCTTCCACTCGTGTAATCAATCCAGCCCTTCCCGTATGTTCATCAAGATTAATAATAATATAGGGTTTCCCACTTTTTTTCAAAACATAATGTTCAATATATTCGTTTACAAGTGAATCCGGACCACAACCGAAGCTTGACAGCATAATAACCCCTTTAACATCCTTCTGCCGACAAAAAAACTGGGCTGCCCCGGCAATTTTTGCTGACAGTTGCCAGTAAATATCCGACTCAAAAATCTTCGATTCATCATAGAGCACTTTACTTGCTATCTGATCAGAAGTAATCATGGTGACCCCATATGAAGTGAGTACCTGCTCAATATCATGACAGAAAAATATATCCTTTACTAAATAACTGTGACCAATCACTGCGATACTGTCCTTGCAAACTGCTTTGTCTGACAGCGCCTGACTTTTCCATGATTGAAGTGCCTGATGATAGGCAAGATATCCAGCAACAGCCGATACCCCTAAGGCATGACAAGTCGTATAAACAGCTCTCAGTTGATTTGTCAGCAAATGCTCCTCCATGTTAGGAGAAATAAGCCGCTCGGGTGACAGTCCAAAAGTATTGCAAACAATATCAGGGAGTCCGGCGAATTTAGAGCAAAAATAAAAATGCTGATGATACTGAACGATACGGGGAACAAAGATATGACTACAGCTGGAAAGCAAAGAATCAACATGCCCCAAATACACCTTAAGGGGCAAGCAGGATTCATCCATAGCCAGTATGGTGCCACGATCTAGCATGTGTTTATTTGTGCCACCTGAAACAGTAACAGGAATATTCATAGTTTGAAAAAAGCCAGTCCACAATCTCCCAAATTCATGATAAAGCATGGCCTGTGGTATACCAACTTTAATTTGCACAGCAATTCATCCTTTAGCAACAAATCAATAGATTCTCATAAGATATATAGATAGTATGAACAGATTATCGTTATTTTATAAGTAAGAAAGCACCTTCAAATTACGTAGACATAAAATAAGAATCTCAATTATCCCTTTTAAAGCGACAATTGAGACCCTTACTTTTGCTACTGATTCTTTTTCATCCAAGATACGAATGAAAAATTTATCTATTTCCTATATTGTTTTTTTGATAATACTCGATAATCTCTCTACGGCGAATAATGCCAATAAAAATATTACTGTCATCTACTACAGGTACAAAATTCTGATCAATAGCCAAAGAAAATAGTTCCTCTATTTCCGAGTTGACATGCACCGGATTATTCTTCATTCGCCAAGGAATTTCTTGAATCGTAACCTTCTCAGTATCAGCAAAAGTTAAACCCGGAGTATTTTTCATCTTCCACAGCAAATCGCCTTCAGTAAGGGTCCCAGCATATTTTCCCTGATCATCGATAAGCGGAATTGCCGTATAACGATGATATTCCATTTTTTCAAGTGCTTGTCGCATTGTACAAATTACAGGCAAGTAAACTACTTCACTTTTTGGAATCAAGAAAAAAGCAATATTCATAACACCATTTGCCCCTTTCTTAGCCTTGACTGATTTGCTAATATAGACTATTAACATCGATATATTATAACACCCATTTATTTATCTTTCAATGATAACATAATGTCTAACCGTCCTAAAGAAGTGCCTACAGGCACATGATAAGCGCTCTGCCCTCTTCTCTGCTTGAAACCGTCCTCAACACACTGCGGCTGTAAATCAACACGAAGACCGGCATCAGATAAATTACTGCAAAAAACGCCATGATGTACATTTAAAAACTCGCCTACACTATCCAGCGCCATCTCATTCACCGACCCAAGTTTTTCCCCGCTAAAACGGCTGGCAATTGCAAGTAACACGGGCGTATCCACGCTGAGGACAATTCCAAGTGTTTCATCGCCGATAACCTGTTGAGATATAAACCATTCAGTAGACTTTTCATCCTCAAAAGCTGTCGGTAACAGAAAGGGAGTAGCACTAAGAAACCGAACAATATTTCGCAGCAACAATTTTGTATAAGAATATAGCAAATCAGACTTGTCCCTCGCTGCCGAAAAATCAATACATTTTCGAATTACTGTATCATCATCTACCGCATTTAGTTCAAGAAGTGCTTCAACACCATATTCGTTACGGAAATCAACTAAAGCTTTTTCCACAGCTGTCAGTGTCATATATTTTTTATCTGCAATGGCTTGAAGTAAGTTAAGATGTCCTGAACGTTGAGTAGACAGTAGCTCTTCTACTTGCTCATCTGTTAAATAGCCTTGTTCAACGGCAATAAGGCCAAATTTTTTATCTCGCACGCGTTGAAGATAATGGACTTCTTCCACTTGAGCAGCTGTCATTAACCCGGCATTCACAGCGAGAATTCCCAGTTTCACACGAACAGCGCGTTCATATTCAAGTGCCTTGTAAAGCTGCATAGGTGTAATAATACCCTTATTCAATAAATAATGGCCAAAATATTGATCACACATGATCATTCTCCTTTTTCGCTACTCAAATTAATTCGATGAAGCTGCAACCGAACTATATTCCATAACTAAATCGATAACAGGAATCAGCTTTTGCTCCGTAATAGGTTTAAGAATAAAATTTTTGGCACCATTTTGTATTGCATCAAAAATAATATGCTTTTGTCCAAGCGAACTAACTACAACAATATTCGCTGCTGGATCGACTTGAATGATGCGCCTAATCGCTTCAATACCGCCTAAACCCGGCATAGTAATATCCATTGTAACTAACTCAGGTTGACACTTAGAATAACTCAAGATTGCCTGTTCACCATTCAATGCTTCTCCTACGATCTCATGCCCCGCCTTTTCAAGAAAATTACGCAAAGTTTTCCTCATCATCAGAGAATCATCAACAATTAAAATTCGTGCCATTTTTATCATCCCTTCTCGTATTAACTAATCAATTACACTTAAAGTCATCCGACCTAAATCCAGCTCAAACACCCACGTCGACATCTGCGACCGTGAATACTTGGCCGAAGCGTCTTCAGCTAAAATCGTAACTAGTGTCTCAAGCTTGAGTGTATCGGCCCAATGTGGAAATTGTTTTACAGTAGATTGAAACAATTCATTAGCATACTTGGCTAAAATGTTTTCCGGACTCTTGTTATCAGATAGTTTCACCCCCTCGTGCTCCATCGACTGAGTAGCCAAATAGTGCACAATATCCTCGTCGGCACTCAGTACTAATCTACCGCTAGGTGCTCCCTTCACATCAATAAATGATGTAATCTTCCGCAATTTGAGTTTCCCTCCAAGGACTCCTTCATGGTATATACAACGATTTACAGTTAAATGATAATGACTGGTTAACAACTCTTCTGTAACTGTTCGTAATGCTTGACCGAACTGCTTCATGGAAAATTCATTTTCATCCCAACCTATCCCAGGCAAAAAGAAACGAAATTGCGTCCCTTGCCCCAACAGGGTATTTACACGAACAGAACCACCTAGTTTCTCCAGTTCAGCTCGAACGGCAGAGAGACCGACGCCGCGTCCGGCGAGCTCATTTACTTGCCTAGCACCAGAAAAACCATCAGCAAAAATCAATGGAACAATTTCTTCATCTTCCATTTTTTGTGTTGCAGCTTGCTGGCAAATACCTTTTTCCACGGCAACTTCACGAATCCTTGTCACATCCATGCCACGTCCGTCATCAGTAATAATCACGGCAAAACCAGCAGCCTCTTCCACAACAGAACAAGTGATCGTCCCCATCTCTTGCTTACCGTGCTCTAATCTTTCGTCAAATGATTCTAAACCATGAACAATGGCATTACGAAAGACATGTCCCAATGATTGCACAAAATCATAATATCTTTGGGGATCAACTAAAATGTCATCCCCTTTAACTTCAAACGGTTGAACTGCCTTTTCATGGCGTTCAGCTAAATTACATACATATTCAGGATAAAATCCAAGTAACTCCTTGAGCGGCTTATAACGCAACCGACGCAAATCAGGCAGCAACAGCCTACATTCATTGACTGATAACATATGTTGAACTTTATCTTCAATTTCCAGTAAGCGAGCATTTTCCACAACAAGCCTGTTTTCCTGCAGGAAAAAGTTCTCACCTAGCTTCTCCTTCAAGACAGTAATATCGTCTTCCAACCAACCAAGCATAGTTTCCGGTGTAAAAGGTTTTATTTTATCCGCCAGTTGCTCGTACTCTAATCCCAGCATGCCCTGAGAGCGGATAAACTCCAACTCGCTTTCCATTTCATGCAAATTCGCCATAATATGTCCCATATGGAGTTGACCAAATGTACCTTTAAATGTATGAATAATTCGAAATAAGGTGTTTAATATTTCACTAGCCGATTTTTTCTCAACAAGCAAATCAGATAATCCCTCCTGACAAAAACTCGTATATTGGCGCATCGCATTAAAAAAATCCACCGAATGAGTGACCACATAAACGATCATAGTCAAAATATCGCGTTCACCCTGTGCGTGCTCTTCCATAGATTTTTGTAGCGTCTGATCCGTAAGAATCAGCATCATCTTGCGTGGCTTTTGTTTCGAAAGCTTGTCAATCATTTTGTAGACTACAGCAATATAGCAGTTGTTAAGTACAATTTCTTCTGGTAACAAAGAGCAATAAGTTTTCTGCAAATATTCATTCTGTTCCTGAAAAATCTTCTGAAAAACAGCTTCTAAAAATACCTGTTCCTCCCTGTCGCCCGGATAAATCAAAGACGATACATTTTCATTCCCAATGGGCCGGTTAAAAATCCGAGTACATTCGGCACTATATTCCCCAGCTACTTTCAAGTCCTCACCGAAAGTCAAAAAGCCCTGCCCCGCATGGTCGAGTAGATTTTGTAGAGATGCCGTACGCTCAACTACCTTCTGCTCCAACTCCTGATTCCATAATTCCAAACGGTCATGAGACAGCCGAACTTCTTCGACCATTTTTTCCAGCGAATCAAGCATATGATTTATAGAGTAAGTGAGTGATCCCATCTCATCACTTGAATAAATATCACCCCGAACAGCTAACTGTCCGTGTCCAGCCGCTGCCATTAGATCATTCAACTGATAAACCCCTTTACGTACAGATCTATCAAAAGCCATAAATAAATAACACATAATAAATAAAATACTGCCTGTAAAAATTACAATGCCATTGCGATATTGCGAATATTGTTCAATCCGCTTGACAAGTTGTTCATCAATAGCCAACAGTTCTTGTCCATATAACTGCTTGGCATTTTGAATAGCCTGTCTGCCACTTGTTTCAATAAGCTGCTGAGGAATGGGCAGACCCTGTTGTCCAACCGTTTTTTGCTCAAAATTCCAAATAAAGATCGGCACTGAATCGGTTAACGGCCGATAAACTTCCATGAGTTTTAATCGAATACTGTCATTATGGCGAAAAACAAGTTGATGGTTACGATCAGCCTGCTCCAAACTAGAACGCACACGTCCTGCCAAACCAAGCAAGTAGTTTCTGCTCTCTATGGAAAGAGAATGATCATCAGAGAGTTGAATAGCCCGTCCTTGAACCATTCCCAGTGTATCCATCAGACCAGGCAATTTGCGCAAAACAGAATCGATGAGATAAGCCGTATCAAAATCAGCATCCATAGCCAAATTTGAACTATTTCCCGCATGTTGCATCAAATCAGTAATTTCACCAATCCAGCGGCTGTCTAAATCAAATTCCACCTGTGCACGACTTGGATCTGCTTGGTAAGCCTCCTGTTTACGCATAGCCCAATCTTGACGGACCATCTGCATTTTCCATGTTGTGTCAAGTTGGTCCGCCACATGACGATCCACCTCTTCTATGGCAGCAAAAGCGGCATCGACATGAGCCATTTTTTCCTGCAAAGCTCCCTGCAAAGAATGATCGCCAAGTACAAACGCATAATGCATGCTTCGATATTCTTGAGCTTCATCAAGCAAGACTACTGCAGACTGAATATACTCAATCCCCAGACGTTCTCGTGTAGCAAAGCCAATATTCTTATTCAGTTCTGCTACAAGTAAAGAAATTAAAACAGTCGCTTGAAATACAATAAGCAACCCGATGATGCCAAATTTATAAGCATATTTTAATCGATTCATCAATCGAACTGCCGGTTCCAACAAAGATTTCATCTTAACACCTACACATTTTTTTCTAACCAAACGGCTAAATTTAATTCAATAACGCTGACTTGATTCTATTATAGAAAATAGTGGTAACTATTGCGTGATTTTATGGTTAACTTTTTGTTACGTTTTGAGTAAAAATTCCGCAAAAAAAGTTGCAACCTTGTTAACAAAGATTGCAACATCATAGAAGATAATCCTTTTCTATGAAAAATCCTTAAGCCTATTTGCATATGAACCGTTAAATGAGATCTCCCCCGTCGTAGGTATAATCAAATTCAGCATTCGAAATATTATTTGATACAATCGGATCCGTCACAGGATCAGGCAGTGTTGTATAATCTCTGGCAGAGTAGGACTTAATGATGCGCGGCTTTTGCTCAAAATAGCCCCTTTTGTGTGGTGCATAACCCGATCTAGTATTTCGCATCTTTTATGCTCCTTTCATCTAAAATGTGGATAACCTTAATTAGTTTTCCACAACAGCTAAAAAATATTTAACCAATATCCGCATGCAAATATTGGTTAAAAACACAATCTATTTATTATTAATCGGATTACGTAATTTTACAATTACATAGTTTTATAGTAAAATTTAATATTAAAGATGAACTACTAAAAAGTTTTAAACTAATTTCTGCTATCTAAGGAGAATCCCTAACATGATTATATTGAAAAGTGAGCGAGAGATTAAAATGATGCATGAAGCAGGAAAGATTCTTGCTAATTGTCACAAAGAAATTGCAAAAATGATTAAACCCGGCGTCAATACCTTAGCAATCGATAAATTTGCGGAAGAATATTTGGCTAACTATGGCGCAACAGCTGAGCAAAAAGGTTATCAAGGTTATCCCTATGCTACCTGTGCTTCTGTGAACGATGAAATTTGTCATGGTTTTCCCAATTTACAGCCGCTAAAGAACGGCGATATTGTCACCATTGACATGGTTGTAAATTTACATGGCGGCCTTGCTGATTCAGCTTGGACGCACGCAGTGGGCAATATTTCACCAGAATCTAAACACCTGCTAAAAATCACAAAAGAATCGCTGTACAAAGGAATCGAAATGGCGCAAGTTGGCAATCGTTTGGGCGATATTGGCCATGCAATCCAATCTTATGTTGAAGCAGAAGGCTTCTCCGTCGTAAGGGATTTTACAGGCCATGGCATTGGCAAAGACATGCACGAAGATCCCACTGTGCTTCATTATGGGAAGCCTGGTAAAGGTGTTAAACTGCGTGAAGGCATGGTCATTACGATAGAACCCATGATAAACATGGGCACCTGGCATTGCAAAATTGATCAAAACGGCTGGACAGCACGTACTGTTGATGGAAAACGCTCGGCTCAATATGAACATACCCTGGCAATCTTACCTGACGGCCCCTTCATTTTAACGGAACAGGAATAATATAAAGAACAACCATAAAAAGTAAGTCCTTATCACATAAAAAGTGATAAGGACTTACTTACTTTTTATGATTGTTTAGATTTCGTATAAATATCAAAGGCCACAGCCAATAATACCACTAACCCCTTGATGGTCTGCTGCATGTCAATAGTCACACCCATTAAGGACATACCATTATTCATAACCCCCATAACCAATCCACCAATAATCGCTCCCATAACAGCACCGATTCCACCAGCAGTAGAGGCTCCGCCAATAAAACAAGCTGCAATGGCATCCAACTCGAAGCCGGTACCTGCTTTAGGCGTTGCCGCATTGAGCCTGGCAGCAAAAACAAGGCCTGAAAGGGCCGATAATACTCCCATATTCACAAAAACCCAAAATACAATCCGCTTGTTTTTTACCCCAGACAGTTTAGCTGCTTTTTCATTGCCGCCAACAGCATAAATATGACGCCCTAACACGGTTTTCGTTGTTATAAATGTATAGAAAACAATCAGTACAAATAATAATATCAAAACATTCGGAATTCCTTTATATGCAGCAAGTAAATACATGAACCAGTTGATTGCCAGACCAACAATTGCCATTTTAGCAATAGAAAATTGTAAAGGAATGACGTGAAAATTGTACTTCTTCTTGGTACTTCTGCTACTTAGCTCAAAGTAAATATAAATTAAAGTCAAGATAACGCCAACTAAAAGAGTTGTAATATGCAGAGTTGTTCCAGAAAAAAAATCAGGAATAAATCCATTACTGATCTTTTGAAAACTAACCGGAAAAGGTCCTTTCGACTGTCCTTGTAAAGCAGTCATTGTCAACCCTCTAAAAAGCAACATCCCTGCCAGTGTCGCAATAAAAGCCGGAATTCTAAAATACGAAATCCAATATCCATGCCACGCTCCGGCAAGTCCCCCCACGATCAGAGAAATCACTACACCTGCTACAACTCCAACGTGATAATCCACCATCAGGATTGCTGATATGGCACCAATAAAAGCAGCGATAGATCCTACGGATAAATCAATTTGGAAGGCAACGATAACAAGTAACATACCAATGGCTAGTATGAGGATATAACTATTTTGCTGAATTAAATTTGTTACATTTAAGGGCATTAGCAACGTACCTTGGCTGACAATTTCAAAAAATGCCATAACGGATACTAACGCAATAACCATGCCATATTCCCTGATATTATTCTGAAACATGTGTTTCAAAGTTTCCATGACGATCCCTCCTCTATTGAGCCATGACATATTTCATGATTTTTTCCTGTGAGGCCTCACTCTGGGTAAGCTCTGCTGTAATCCGTCCCTCACTCATGGTATAAATTCGATCACACATTCCGAGTATCTCAGAAAGCTCTGAAGAAATAAGCAAAATTCCCTTGCCAGCCTTGACTAGATTATTAATAATAGTATAAATTTCAAATTTCGCACCCACATCGATGCCTCGCGTAGGTTCATCTAAAATTAATATATCAGGTTCCGCAAATATCCACTTGCTCAAAACAACCTTTTGCTGATTTCCACCACTCAAATTCACTGTAGGCTGTAATATGCTGGAACATTTTATATTCAGTTGTTTCCTACTTTCTTCAACCGCTAGTATCTCGAGATTTTCATCAATAACATAGTTTTTCGATATTTTAGTCAAATTTGCTAAGGTCGAATTTTTCTTAATATCGTCAATTAAGATTAAACCATACTGTTTTCGATCTTCTGTCACATAAGCTACCCCGTTGTCAATCGCTTTGCTTACATCCGTCAAGTGAACTTCCTGACCATTCTTGTAAATGGTTCCACTGATTTTCTGTCCGTACGTTCTGCCAAAAATGCTCATTGCAAGTTCCGTCCGCCCTGCTCCCATGAGCCCGGCAATGCCTACTACCTCACCTTGTTTAATCGTGAAATTAACATTGTCGATAATTTTGCGTTCCCCATGCAACGGATGATACACACTCCAATTCTTCACCTCAAAGATAACATCCCCAATAGTGCCCTTTCGTTTTGGGAAACGATCCGTTAATTCTCTACCCACCATGCCTTTGATAATGCGATCTTCTGAAATAGGCTCTTGTTGAACTTCTAGTGTCTCGATAGTAGATCCATCGCGCAAAATAGTAATAGAATCAGCCACTTTCGATACCTCATTCAGTTTATGTGAAATAAGAATCGAGGATATTCCCTGCTTTTTAAATTCCAGCAACAAGTTTAACAAATTCGCGCTGTCAGCTTCGTTTAACGCTGCTGTAGGTTCATCTAAAATTAACAATTGAACTTCCTTCGATAAAGCTTTGGCAATCTCGACCAATTGTTGCTTACCCACACCGATATCAGTAATCAGAGTGCTTGGTAATTCATTAAGACCAACCTTTTTAAGCAATTCCTGCGTACGCAAAATAGTAGTATTCCAATCAATAAGCCCCCGTTTTGCTTGCTCATTTCCCAGAAAAATATTTTCTGCTATTGATAAATAGGGAATCAAAGCTAATTCCTGATGAATAATCACAATACCCAATTTTTCACTTTGTTTGATATCCTTAAATTCACAGATTTTCCCGTTATAACGAATATCGCCTGTATAGGTTCCATAGGGATATACGCCACTAAGAACCTTCATTAACGTTGACTTTCCTGCACCATTCTCCCCAACTAGCGCGTGAATTTCACCCTTTTTCACCTGAAGATTCACGTTATTGAGCGCTTTGACACCTGGAAACTCTTTGGTGATATTAACCATTTCCAAGATAATATCTTGCATAATTGCCTCCCCTTGCAATGTGATCACGTTACAGCCGCATTATATAATAAGTTAGTGACAACCTTTCAGCTATCACTAACTTATTTAGCCCTTGTGGCCCACATTACGTGACAGTTGCACTACAAATAATTATTGCAACTGATCTGCCGTATAATATCCGCTGTCAATCAATATTTTTGAGTAATTTGATTTATCTACCGAAACAGGTGTCAGGAGATAGGAAGGTACGACTTTAACACCATTATTGTAAGTCTTTGTATCATTGGTTTCTGCCTGTTGACCACTTAAAACCGCATCAACCATAGCAACAGTGACTTTAGCAAGTTCTCTCGTATCTTTAAATACCGTCTGTGCCTGTTCACCTTTGATAATCGACTTAACAGAAGGTATTTCAGCATCCTGTCCAGTAACAATCGGCATCGGCTGGTTGGGTGTTCCATATCCAACTGCCTTGAGGGAAGAAATTACGCCAATACTGATTTCATCAAAAGGAGATAAAACCGCGTCAAGTTTCGAATTCGTATAATCTTTACTTAGCAAGTTATCCATTCTCGCCTGGGCCGTAGCACCATCCCATCTTAAGATCGCACAGACTTGCATATCCATTTGCCCACTTTTTACAACTAATTTTCCCGAATCAATATAAGGTTTTAAGACTGACATGGCCCCATCAAAGAACATGAAGGCATTGTTATCATCAGGCGATCCACCAAAAAGCTCAATGTTAAACGGACCTTTCCCTTCTTTTAAGCCTAATTTCTGTTCAATATAGGAAGCTTGCAGAACTCCCACTTTAAAGTTATCAAAAGTTGCATAGTAATCTATGTTCGGAGTTTTTTTGATTAAGCGGTCATAAGAAATGACTGGAATGTTTTTGTCTTTCGCTTTTTGTAATACATCTGTTAAGGCATCCCCATCGATGGATGCAATAACCAAAACATTGGCACCTTTAGTAATCATGTTTTCAATTTGAGCAATCTGATTCTCTACGTTGTCTTCACCATACTGTAAATCCACTTCATACCCTTTGGCTTGCAGTTGCTTCACAATATTGTCGCCATCTGCAATCCAGCGAGCTGATGACTTGGTCGGCATGGCAATCCCAACCTTCTTTTTAGAAGTGGTGTTTGAACTAGTGCCACATGCTGCCAGTAAGAAGATCATCATCAGTACAAGTAGTAAAGCTAGCATTTTTTTCATTGAAAACTCCTCCTTTTTTTTACAGAAAATATCGCCATTATCTGGCTAAAACATCTGATACAGGATCCAGCCCAATAGATTGAATGCCCTAGTTTCACTTATGAGCCCCAAAACTCGCTTTTTTAGAAATATTTTTAACGTTTTTCTATTCCATTCAGTATAACTATAAGCTTGTTTCATTACTGTAAACCTTCTTCACGCAATAGACTTCTTACTATCTTTTTGCGCGACAATAACGCGTTGCAACACAATAAACAGGCAAAGCAAAAATGCCACAGCAATTTTAGTCCACCAGGAACTTAATGTTCCCTGGAACATAATTAACGTTTGAATGACCCCTTGAATTAACACGCCGAAGACCGTTCCTGTAATAAAACCAACACCGCCTGTTAAGGGAGTTCCCCCAATAACTGCCGAGGCAATAGCATCCATTTCCAGTCCAACGGCATGAAGACCATAGCCAGAAAGCATATAAAAACTAAAAACAATACCAGACAAGGCCGAACAAAAACCGTTTAACGTATAGACAAGGATTTTCGTCCGAGCCACAGGTAGCCCCATAAGCATAGCTGATTGTTCACTCCCGCCGATAGCATAGGCTGTACGGCCAAATTTCGTGAAATTAGCCAAATAAAGCGCCGCAAGCAAAACAATCAATGCAATAATGACACTGACTGAAATAGCCGTACCAAACAAAAAAGGAATCCGATAGGTCGCAGCAATTTGGTATAAGGGATCAGTAATCATGATGGTATCAATGCTGATGAGATAACATAAACCACGCGCTAAAAAAAGCCCCGCCAGAGTCACAATAAAAGGCTGCATTTTAAAAAAATGAATTAAACTACCCTGAGCCAAACCAAAAAATGAACCCAGCAGCAGCATAGCTGGAATAACAACAAAGGGACTCAAATGTTTCATTTCCAGTAAATAAGCCGATAACATACACACGAGGGAAATAACGGAGCCAATGGAAATATCAATACCGCCAATAATTAAAACAAAAGTCATACCAATGGACGTAATAATGAGAAAAGCATTGTCTATAAGCATATTAAGCAGAACTTGAAGAGAAAAGAAGCCTGTATAAAGTCCTGAACCTACGCCAAAGAGACCACAAAACAAAGCGATCGTAATGATAAGATTAATGTATTTGTAATTCAGTGGCAGTTTTTTCACAACTCTTCCCCCTCTGCACCCGTCTGCCAAATACAAGCGTCCGGAATTGATTAGATTGCAATAGACAGATGATAATAACAACAATGGCCTTCACGACAAGGGTTACTTGCGGCGGAACACCGAGAGCATAAATTGTCGTCGTAATACTTTGGATAATCAATGCGCCAATGATACTGCCGACAAGAGAGAAATTCCCGCCATCAAGCGAATTTCCGCCTAACGCTACGGCCAGTATGGCGTCCATTTCAATAAACAATCCGGCATTATTTCCGTCAGCTGAACTAACATTAGAACAGATGACAAGACCTGCAACACCTGCGCAAAATCCAGAAAATGCGTAGACTAAAAAGATATATTTATTTACATGAATTCCTGAAAAGCGGCTGGCGACAGCATTAATCCCTACCGATTCAATAAAAAGGCCCAAAGCCGTTTTCCTCACGGCATACATGGTCACTAAAAAAATGACAGCCACAATAAATAAGGCAAAAGGCAAACCTAATAAATAACCTGTCCCAATATATTGAAAAGGTTTATAGTAAATCGTAATAATCTGACCCTGTGTAATCAGCTGGGCAACACCCCGCCCTGCCACAAGCAAAATAAGCGTAGCTACAATGGGTTGAATCCCTACCTTCGAAATTAGGATTCCATTCCAGGCCCCAATGAGCGTTGTAATGGTAAGAGCAGCCAGGATGGCTACAGGCATGGGAACAAGGGTGACAAACTTTTGGATACCATCGACATATTCGAGTTTCCCACCAATTAGACTAGCAGCAATAGCACCTGAAATGGCAATGACAGATCCCACAGAGATATCAATCCCCTTTGTTGCAATAACTAGTGTCATGCCAATGGCAAGCAGCATCAAGGGGGCCGCACGATTTAAAATGTCAATGATAACGCCATATAAATGTCCGTCCTTTATCTCCATAGACAAAAAGTTTTTCGTGAAAACAATATTAAACAAAAGCACAATGCACAATGCCACAAGGGGCCAAAACAATTGCGATTTTTTAAATTCATTCCACTTATTTGTCCTATTTTCCATCTGGCTACACCCCTGCAATTGTTTGCATGACAATTTTTTCTTCAATTTGCTTTCCCGCAAGTTCCGCTATTTTCACTCTGTCACGTAAAACGGTCATCCGGCTACAGCAGCGAATAGATTCATCAAGCTCAGAAGAGATAAATACAATAGCTATACCCTGACTAGCCAGATTTAAGATGAGTTTTTGAATTTCAGCCTTCGTACCAACATCAATGCCACGTGTAGGCTCATCTAAAATTAACAGTTCAGGTTCGGTGAGCAGCCAGCGGGCCAAAATGACTTTTTGCTGATTGCCGCCACTCAAATTTTTTACAAGCTGCTCTGGCCCCGATGTTTTAATATTAAGCAATTCAATGTAGCGTTCAGCAATTTCTACTTGCTTCTGACGCGGAATATACTTTCTCCACCCTCGCTTTACTTGAAGGGCCAAAATAATATTTTCTCTTACAGATAAATTGGCAATAATACCTTCAGTTTTACGGTTTTCCGGACAAAATCCAATGCCATGTTCCATGGCATCGGCCGGGCAGGTAATCTTCGTTTGCATTCCGTCAATAACGATTTCACCGCTGTCTGATGGATCCACACCAAAAATAGTCCGCGCCATCTCGGACCGGCCTGATCCTAGCAACCCCACGAAACCCAAGACTTCACCCCGTCGAAGTTCTAGATCAAAGGGGGCAATAGAACCACGATGTCCAATCCCGTGAGCCTGCAAAAAGCCATGAATGTTTTGCACCGAATCAACTGGACTGATCTCTTTAATACTGTCTTCAAAACCTGCAAAGGCTTTGCCAATCATTTTAGCGACAAGCTGCAAACGCGGTAAAGCCGCTGTTTCATAAGAACCCACAAGTTCCCCATTGCGCAAAATAGTAATACAATCAGAAACAGCATAGACTTGCTCAATAAAATGGGTTACAAAAATAATACCCAATCCTTCAGTTTTTAATTTCCTCATCACATCAAAAAGCTTGCCGACTTCTTTGGCATCCAAACTTGACGTCGGTTCATCTAATATTAAAACCTTAGCGGATATATCAAGGGCCCGGGCAATAGACACGAGTTGCTGCACAGCCACAGAATACCGTTCAAGGGGCTGCCTTACATCAATATGTATATCCATCTTTCCAAGTAGCTGCTCGGCACGACTGTTGATGTCATTCCAATTAATCCGACCAAACCGCATGGGTTCACGGCCAATAAAAATATTTTCCGCAACCGAAAGATTGCCGCAAAGATTCACTTCCTGATAGACCGTACTAATCCCAAGCTGTTGCGCCTGCTGGGGCGATTTAGGCGTAATCTTCTTACCCTCAAGAAAAATTTCGCCTTCATCAAGCATTTCGACGCCTGTTAATACTTTAATAAGCGTCGACTTTCCAGCTCCGTTTTCTCCCATAAGACAATGGATTTCACCTGCCATCAGTTTAAAATCCACGTGTGATAAAGCCTTTACTGTTAAAAAAGCCTTGGATATTCCCTTTGCTATCAATAACGAATTGTCGTCAGCCATAACCTTGTGTCACCCCCAATGAAACTAGGTATCGTCCTGCAGCCAGAAATCAAAAATCCACCCCAGCAAAAGATTATCCCTTAGATAATCTTCTGCTCCTCATTCTACACAAAGCGAGAACACGGGAGTGGATCATGAGCCTTGCATTTTAAACTAATATTTGCGGTTTGGCAGTTCTTTGGCAGCTACCTCAGCCGGGTAAACACTTTCATTCGTAAGAATTCGTTTTTCAAGTGTCTTGCCTGCTTTTACATCTTTTACAGCCTGCATCAATTGCGGTCCAAGCAATGGGCTGCACTCTACACTACAATTAAGTTTTCCAGCAATCATAGCTTCAAATGCTCCCTTTACGCCATCCATGGAAACAATAATAATATCTTTACCTGGTTTGAGACCGGCTTCTTCAATAGCTTGGATAGCCCCAATGGCCATATCATCATTATGAGCGAACAAAACGTCAATTTTTTGTCCTTCCGCTTTGGCTGATTTCAAAAAGGACTCCATAACTTCCTTGCCTTTAGCACGAGTAAAATCACCTGTTTGGGATTTAATAATTTTATAATTTGGATGATCCTTCATAATTTCTTCGAAACCCGTTTTTCTGTCAATGGCTGGCGCTGAACCCACGGTTCCTTGAAGTTCCACAATATTCACAGGATTATTGTCTTGTTTCATAAAACCTAAAAGCCATTTCGCAGCGCGACGACCTTCTTCAGTAAAATCAGAGCCCATGAAAGTAACATAATAGTCTTCAGGATTGCCACTACTCATCTTAATAGCGCGATCTGTAAGAATAACGGGAATACCCGCTGCTTTCGCTTCTTGCAAAACAGCATCCCACCCTGTTTCAACGACGGGAGATAAAGCAATCACATCTACCTTTTGCTGGATGAAAGAGCGAATAGCTTTAATCTGGTTTTCCTGTTTTTGCTGTCCATCAGAAAACTTGAGCTCAATTCCTGCTTCCTGAGCACTCGCCTTAATAGATTCCGTATTGGCTGTACGCCACTCGCTTTCAGCACCTACCTGTGAGAAACCTAACACAATTTTTTTGTCAGCCGGTTTAGCGGCTTCCGGCTTGGCCGTATCACCACAACCTGCTAGTGCAAGCATCATGATCCCGGCAAGCAGTGCGGCAGTGACATGTTTCCATTTTGACATATCTTTTTCCCCTCCCCAGATTTCTTTGATAATCTTATTATAGGGAAAAGCTCCGACTGCGTATTTAGAATAATCAGTAATTTCTTATAAAATTCGGTCCTAATATTTTCGATTCACATATTCACTACGAGCCACCTCAGCAGGAAAAACGCTTTCCGAAGTAATAATTCGTCCGGGAAGCTCCCTGCCTGACAATAGATTTTTTACAGCCAGCACCAATTGTGGCCCAAGTAATGGCGTACATTCAACGGTACAATTTAATTTATCTGCAAGCATCGCACGAAAAGCCGCTTTCGTTGCATCAACAGAAACAATCAAAATATCTTTGCCTGGCCTAAGACCTTGTTCTTCAATGGCCTCTATCGCCCCCAAAGCCATATCATCATTATGGGCATAAACAACATTAATTTGATCGCCATATACATTCAAAGCTTCTTTCATCATTTTTTTGCCTTGGGTTTGCGTAAAATCGCCTGATACTGAATAAATGACCCGCATTTCAGGATGGTCTGCAATCGTTTCGGCAAACCCTTGTTTTCTGTCAATAGCAGGTGCCGAACCACTTGTTCCTTCCAATTCAACAATATTCACGAAAGGTTGTCCCTGCTTCTTGCCAATTAACCAACGCGCGGCCCGGCGTCCTTCTTCTAAAAAATCACTGCCAATAAATGTTGCATAAAGTGTATTATCATCCGGTTTCACTGCACGATCACATAATATTACAGGAATACCTGCTGCTTTTGCTTCTTCAAGCACCTCGTCCCAACCCGTTTCCACGACAGGCGAAAAAGCAATAACATCCACGTTGAGGGCAATAAAGGCACGAATCGTTTGTATCTGCTTTTCTTGCTGCTGATCCGCTTCATCAAATAACAGCTTGATCCCTTCCGCTTGCGCTGCCTGTTTAATCGACTCCGAATTGGCAAGACGCCAATCGCTTTCAGCACCCAATTGGGAAAATCCCAGGACAACATCGCCCTTTTTATCCTTTTCATTGGTACCTTCATTTTTCACCTGCAAATAGGACTGAACATTATCAACCGTAATTTTATTGCTTCTGGGAATAATCTTTTTCGGCAAACCGTGTTCGTGATTTAAAATATCCACAGCATACTGTATGGCTTCCCTGCCTCCCGTCTGACAAGTAAATGTTCCCTGTAAAATTCCTTGTTCTACAAGCTGTAACCCCCCACCCGATCCATCAAAACCGTCAATGCCAATAAACTTGACCTGCTTTAAACCCCGTTTTTGAGCAGCCTTATAGGCGCCAAGCGCCATATAGTCACTCTGGGCAAAAACTACATCAATATTTGGATTTTTATCGAAAAGTTCCGTCATTTTATCTTCGGCTTCATCCCGCTGCCAATCAGCAATAATCGTATCAACAATTTTAATATTGGGCTCTTGCTTAATCACTTCCCTAAAACCAGCATTTCTATCACGCACAGAAGGCAATTCAGCTGGCCCCTCTATTTCAACAACATTCCCTCCAGCCCCACCCAACATTTCCGCAACATACTTGCCCGCCTGACGACCAATGGCTTTATTATCGGGACCAATGTAAAGTGTATACTCATAGCCTTCCACACCGCGATCAAGAACAATAACAGGAATCTTCTTGTAGACCTGCGCCACAATTGGCGTTAAGTCTGTTGCATCATTAGGTGAGATAATTAATAAATCCACACCTGACTTCAATAATTCTTCTACATCATGAATCTGCTTTTGGCTGCTTTGAGCTGCATCAGTAAACACAGCTCTCATTTCCGTATGTTTCAAGACTTCTTCGCCCAATTCTTCATTCATCCTCACCCGCCAAGGCTCAATCAGATTGGCCTGCGATATACCAATTACATACTTGACGTCATCCAAATGCGCTGCTGGATGATTTTCCTGACAGCCGCTCAGTATGCTTGTCATTACGAGTAACATAATAAAGACAACGACGCTTTTTCCCTTTGCCGCTAGAATATTGATCATCTCCATTTATCTTTTTTTGCGATATTCTGCTGGCGATTGTCCAACTACTTTCTTGAATGCCGTACTAAAGTAATGCTGATTGCTATAACCGACCCGTTCGGCCACTTCGTAAAGCTTAAGTGTCGGATTACTCATTAATTGTATGGCTCGCTTGATACGTATATGCGTGAGGCAATCAATAAAGGACAAACCGATCTCACGTTTTAGCAGCCTGCTTAAGTAGGTGGGACTGATTTGAATACTCGCTGCCAGGTCTTGCAACGACAAATTTTCTTTGTCATAATGAGCCTCAATATATTTTTGTGATAACATCACTACGGGCGTATAACTTACTTTTTGATTGACTTCAAGCATTAAATTATGATAAACATCAGCAATATTCATCATCCCGTCAGAAACAGACTGCTGACTCACAACGACAAACTGTTTCAGCTGTTTTTCAACCTGCGCTTGCCACTGAACACCGAGCTGTTCCCACTCGTCTAGAGGGTTTAGCGGAGTAATGACAACTAGTTGATGTTTGTCATCAGAAAAAATCAGATTGGGCAGCCACCCTTGAAAAAACTCTTTTGCAAGGACTTGGAGCTCTGCTTGCAATGCCTCATGATTCTCCTCTTGTAAAAATTCCCCACAAGCCCATTGTCCGACTACTTTCATAACAAACATCCCTGCAATAGGTGGAACAGCTAGCTCCAAAAAGTTAAGCTGTTCGGCAACATAGGACTCAGCCAACTGTCCTTTAACCCATTCCTTACAAAACGTTTGGCGAAGTAGGGGGAGGTTCTTCTTTGTCTCGCGATTCGCCCAATTTAAATAACTTTCCTTTGACTGTAAGTCTAACAGCTTCTGCTCAGCTTTTTTTAATACCTGCCACAGAGACTCACGTGATATTGGCTTTAATAAATAATCAAAAACCTGCAATTTTATGGCCTGCTGAGCATAGGAAAATTCATCATGTCCTGTAATCACAATCACAATACAATCATTTAGCACCTCATGAAGCTGTTCAATAAATTGAAGCCCATTTAAAAAAGGCATACAAATATCCACTAAGAGGATATTCGGCTGCAGCTTCTGTGCTAAATCGAGCGCCATTTCCCCATCTTCCGCCTCAGCAACGACTTCCATATTCATTTCTGACCAGACCATTAAATTTTTTAACCCCTTCCTAATTTTCGGCTCATCATCAGCAATCAATATTTTCCACATCGAATCCCCCCCTTAATTTAAATAAGCGGATTCCATACTTCGACCTTCGTACCTACACCATAAGTACTAGTGAATTTGAGACCAAATTCCGCCCCAAAAGACAATCGAATGCGTTCATTCACATTAAAAATGCCAAAACTCGTTGACAAAGCTTCAACCTTATTGCTGTATAAAAGCGCCTCGATTTCTTTCATTTTTTCCAGCGTAATCCCCACTCCATTGTCGGCCACGCAAAAATACAATTTATTGTCTCGTAATTGAGCTGTTATAGTAATTTTTCCATTTCCCCTTCGTGCGTGAATGCCGTGGTATATGGCATTTTCTACAAGAGGTTGCAGAATGAGCTTAAGAACACTATATCCTAGAACATTGTCATCAAAATGAATCTCATAATCCAATTTATCCTCATAACGCGCTTTTTGAATCAGTAAATAACTTTTCACATGTTCAAGCTCCTCTCGCACCGTAATCATTTCTTTTCCTTTACTTAACCCGATGCGAAAAAGATTCGCTAAAGCCGCCACAATATCAACAATATCCTGGGCTCCCCGCTCCTGAGCCATCCAATGGATGGTATCGAGCGTATTATAAAGAAAGTGCGGTTTAATTTGAGCCTGCAAGGTCTTGAGTTCAGCTTCCCGCTTTCTTTGTTGCTCCAGATAGACCATATCAATCAAGTTACTAATCTCCTGAATCATATTATTAAAACTATATCCAAGCTGGCCAATCTCATCATGATACTTACTGTTAAAGCGAACACTCCAATCGCCCTCTTCCGCCCTTTTCATTAACCGGCGTAATTTATTAAGCGGTTTGGTTATGGAAGACGTAAAAAAGAAGGCGGCAATGACGGCTAGCACTAAGGTGAAAATTCCAATAAGCATAGAATAATGGCGAATGCTTACCACTTCCTGTAACGTTTCATTTAATGAAAATACACCAATCGTCTTCCAGTTGGTGTATTTCGAATTCTTATATATAATCTGGTAACTATTGCTTTGAATGGACTTTACAATACTTCCCGCGGGCTCATTAAGCCACTCATTTTTTACTCGATACACAACGGAATTCACGGGGGCATAAACAATGTTGCCGTTGTCATCCATAATATAAAGAAATCCTGTTTTACCCAAAGTTATATCTTCCAAAACCTTTTCTATTGCAGTCAGTTTAAGGTCAATGAGAATAACACCAATATACTTTCCGCTTGCAGGATCGACAACAGCCTTAGCAACAGAAACAACTTCATCTGCTCGATAATTTTGATTGGTCTTAATATTACGGCCAAGGGGCTTACTATTAAGTTGAAGTTCTTTCGGTGAAGACACAGCCCGCTTATACCACATTTCCTCAGTTAACGGATCGCGGGCCAGACGATGCATTTCATTGCTAATATCCATATCGTGGTAATTAACGATCATAATTCCGGCAATTTCAGGGTGAATAGCCGTATAATTTTTTAAAAGCTCCTTTACCTGATCTTGAATAACCTCCCTATTATCAGCACTATTATAAAGCCGCAAAAATTCTATCACTAACGACTCATTCGAAAGATAATATACGATATTTTCCATATCATGGATGTAAAACTCAACATTACGCGTGACTTGCTCAATCATTTGTGCCGTATGCAAATTAGTCTGCTCCTCCATGGAATGACTGTAAATAATATTTCCCAGCACACCTAACATCACGATAGGAAATAAAATCAAGGTGAAAAAATATAACAGCAATTTAAAACGAATCAGCATACGCTCTCCTTCTAGTGCAAACCAGACAATTACCCTTTATAGGTTTCCGTTTTTCCTTATATTGTTATTTCCACAATATACTGTTAATTCCTTCATCAAAAGAAAAATTTTAGATTAACGGCATGTTCGTGATATAATAACTTTGTTGTCAAAAAATGACCGATCATGCATAAAAAAATAAAATACCGGAAACAGAGGTTAGACATGAACAGCTTTATTTCAAATAATTACGTCCGATTTATAGCCTTCAACTTAATCATGTTTATCGCCACATCCCCATTTATTGTATTGTACGGGCCCTTTAACAACATCAAAAGTACCGTCATCGGTGCCATTATGACCTCCATGCATCCCCAGTACATTACTTGGCTGTTGTCAAACGAAGAAATTAAGTCCATTATTGGCGATAAGGACAATAATGGGCAGAACAGGCAAAACTTGTTTCAAATCGATAAGCGGCATGATGAATCCGTAAAAATGATCAATATTAAGGGGGGACGATTTCAGGGCTATTTGATTGAAATATCTGATCCTTCTCTGATTAAAGTAGCAACAGCCCGCAATATTCAGGAAAAAGGCGAAACAATCAGTAACATTGGTGCTAGCAACAATGCACTTGCAGCTATTAACGCTGGCGGATTTTATGATCCTAATGGAACAGGAACGGGTCGTTTGCCCTACGGAGTTATCTTGCACAACGGACAATTTTTAATTGGCGCAGACATTAACGAACCCGTGCCTTTAATTGGCTTTACGCAGTCAGGCGTTTTAGTTGCTGGCGACTATACACCAACTGAAATGCGAAATATGCATGTCAGGGAAGGTGTAACATTTGGCCCCCCACTCATTGTAAATGGGAAGAAATTAATCACTTCCGGAGACGGCGGCTGGGGTGTGGCACCGCGTACAGCCATCGGTCAACGAAAAGACGGAACGGTCTTACTACTTGCCATTGACGGTCGGCAACCTACATCCCTTGGAGCAACGCTCATGGATGTACAAAATATTTTGTATGAACAAGGAGCCTATGTAGCAGCCAACCTTGACGGCGGCTCTAGTACAACGATGTATTATAACGGCAAGGTAGTAAACAAACCTTGCGATATACTTGGGGAACGAATGCTTCCCACAGCATTTATTGTTCAACAGTAAGGGGGGTTCACGTGAACAACTGGAAAAAATATACACTTTGGATTATTGTTGCCGTGACTTTCCAACTAAGCACTTATCTATATCTAGATCGTATATTGCTTGCACCAGCTTCTTCCTTTCAAACAAGTGAAAGTGACGAAAATCTTGTCATTACAGGTAAAACCTATTATTCACCTAACGGTTCTTATGTGGCAAGTGTAGACAACACGACAGTCAAAATATATGCCCTGCCAAGCAAAAAGTTAGTGCGCACAATCAATCTAGGCACTAAAAAAGTTTCTTACTTTAAATGGCTGGAAGACCGTAATATTGCTCTTATGGGGCTCCACGAAGATAATAAAGACAGCAGTAAAGTCCTGCTAACACAAATTAATCCTACCCGCACAGATGAGGCCTTGTCTACTACAATTGAGAAACTTCCTGCTGGCAGTCACATCACCGATATTGCTTGTTCGACAGCAACAAATGTCGTTTATATGCAAGTACAGACCGTTACCACGCCCATTCCGCTGTTTCGTGTATACCGAATTGATGCGAATTATAATTTGCAGCGTATTTATTTTAATACGGAACGCATTGGCCGTATTGGCGTACTCTTTGATCAAGATTCTTTAATATTTGAAGATCTAAAAAAAGACACAATTCTTGTCCGCCATGGAAATGGCAGTTGGCGTGTCATTTCACCATCGCAAGGCAAGTACCGCCTCGTCGGTGTGGATGGAAAAAACAATATTTATATTGCTCAACTGAATGCCCAAGGATTAGCAGAACATCTCTACGTGGGACAGTTAGGTAAAGAGTTTACGTTGAATCGCAACTTTATTATTCCCATAGATCCAAACAATCTCAACCTAGCCGATGTCTTAAGTATGGGCAAGTAATGTTTTTAACCCAAAATCAAGAAGGCCAAGAACGTCTCATTGACATTCCTGGCCTTCTTGATTTTTAGTTCAAGCTATTGATTTTATTACACAACTTCACTTATTCGTTATTTTTCCAATATTTTTCAGTTCGATAGACAGCGTACCATCAGGATTATTGATAATCTCAATATAATCTGTATTTTGAAAATAGCCAACAGGAAAAGATACTTCAATCCCTGTATCTGTTTTGATTTTATGATTCTTACCTTTTCTCAGAGCAAACTCTTTATCCATTTTCACGGTTTCAGCAATTCCTGCGCTTTTGACTTCTTGCAAATACTCTTCTTGCATACTTGGCGAAGAGCTAAAAACTTCTCTACCGAGCTCTACAGGATCAAGATAATCTGACACTTCCGTGTTTTCTACTAGGTAATTTTTAGCCTTTGAGACAGCAACAATACTGTTTTGTCCATGATTTTCTGCAACGGTCCGTGTAATAGAGTTTACCAATTTAATGGTATCTTGAGGAGAAACACGCGCACTACATTCTAAAACAATATCCGCAAAAATTTCAGTATCCGTGCCATTAATAGAACACTTTTTATCAATAAAATGAATAGCTAATGAATCAGCCTCAATAAATGCATATTCATCAATTTTCTGCGACAAATTCGGTAATATGGCATAGTGACTAATAATCTCATTCTTAACCTTCTCATTTTCGTTGATAACCTGATGCGTAAAACCAGGTCGATTATTACATTTTAAAATAGCAATAAAACGCTGATCATCCACCATGAAATCGCAAATGAGTAAATCAGCCGAATTAAATACATCGGATTGAGAAATAGCAGAATACATTAATTCCGCTACGTAGGTTGAAAAATTAATAAAATCTAAACTATCCGCAAGATAATCGGATAGCTGTTCTTTAAATTTGCTATTTGGATAAAAAGTTCCGGACTGAGCCTTTTGATCATGGTAACATCTTTCAAGATGTTTCGTTAAAAAGGTCATGACACTGTCACTTTTAATATCTAACTCTTGTTCTGAGAAAACGGTAATGCCAGAGTTGAAGTCTAGTATGTGTAAAATAGCTCGATTAATTGTTAACAAATTGTTCACCCATTTTTCTTTTTTTAAAACGTTGTTCCACATTCAGCAACATAGAATTCAATAAAGCTTCAACAAAAAAACTCAACTTGTTAGCTTGTAACAAACTCCAGCAACAACTAAGCAAAGGATAACAAGACTTACACCTATGACAACTTTTTTTCGTTTTTTTCCCTGCACACAATAATACTGTTTTTGCGTTTTCTTCCCGCACTGATAGCAATAGTTATCTTTGGAATAAACAGATGTCCCACACTGATTGCAGAAATATACTTTTTCCGATAATGGCGTTACTATCCGTGGTGCAACCACGTGTACCTCTTCTATTGCCGTTTTCTCAGCCCCTTCCGTGGTGGCTGCATTTTCTTCTTCCATTTCTCTGGCTGCCGACTCAATAGACTGTGCCTTTTCCGGTTGCTCTGCTAAAACACTTTCAACCTCTGTTAAATAGGCTACATTTTTGCCGCACTTCGCACAAAAACTTCCCACTTCACTGATGGCAACCCCACAATTGGGACAGAACATAGGCTAACCTCCCTATCTTTTAAGCACAAAAATAATAACCGTTGTAACAACAGCGATCAATGCCATAAATACTCCCACACAGGCAAAAATCATTTTTTTGCGAGAACTCAAAAATCCATTTGCACCTTGCTCCTTATCCTCTGACTCATAACCAGACAGAGCTAAATTTGCGTCTTCCGGCTGTTCTTTGCCACATATCTGACAAAATTTCGCATCATTCGGTATTTCTACACCGCAAAAAACACAATAGCGCATAAGCCACCTCTTCTAGCATCATACATCTTTACTTTAGTTATTTTTCGCTAAATAATAGTGAATTCCTGTTATAACTCCTACTTGAAATAAACAAAAGTGACAAAACTAAAAAAGCACTGTGTTTATATAAAGTCATCTAAACACAGTGCCCATTTTATTACACAGTAAACTTGCTGACCGCAGCATCCAAATCACGTGCCATCTTAGCAAGATTCTGACTAGAGGCAGCAATTTCCTCCATGGATGCCGATTGTTCCTCTGTTGCCGCTGACACGGTCTCGGATTTCTCTGCTACTTTCTTACTAATGCCATCAATATCGCGGACAGATGACACAATCAGCTGACTACCCCCTGATACCTGTTGAATGGCCGCTGAAATATCTTGAATTTGATTCGATACTTGCGTAACAAGCGTCGTGATTTCACTTAAAGTTTGACCCGCCGCATTCACAACCTCTGTACCCAATTGCACCTCATGGGTTCCTTCATTCATAGCCACAACAGCCTGACTTGTCTCGTCTTGTATTTCGCTAATAAGACTTGCAATCTGTTTGGCTGCATCTTGCGATTGTTCGGCAAGTTTACGAACTTCATCGGCCACCACGGCAAAACCGCGCCCTTGTTCCCCTGCCCTTGCGGCCTCAATGGCAGCATTAAGAGCCAACAAATTCGTCTGTCCTGCAATACCTGAAATAGTATCAACAATCTGTCCAATCTGCGCTGATCTTTCACCTAAATTAGCAACAAGCTGAGCTGAGTGATTGACTGTCTGTTCAATCTTAGCCATTTGGTTAACAGCCTTCTCAACGGACTCACCACCCTCTTGAGCCGATGCAGCAGCATTCGATGAATGCGCAGCAACCTGACTCGTACTTAGTACAGCTTTCTCGATACTCGCCGATATCTGTTTCACAACCTCTGTAGCCTCGTTTACAGACGTTAGTTGCTTATCCGCACCAGTTGCAACATCTGTAATAGACACGGCGACTTGGTTTCCCGCTTGAGCAGACTGATCTGCACTGGTTGTGAGCTGATTAGAAGACTCTGCTAATTGTTTAGACGATGTCACGACTTCACGGATCATGATTGTCAACCCTTTACGCATCCCTTCCAATGAAGCTGCCAAATCATTAACTTCAGTCACACCTTGAACATGAATCGGTTTATTTAAATCTCCACCCGCCATTTGTTCAGCTGAAAGTGCCAATAATTTTATCGGTTTGGCAATAGTTCTAGCCGTATAAATAGCACCAAACACCGCTAAAAATACTGCAAATATCACAAGTGCCAACATGATGAGAATCATCTTCATCACGTGATTATGAACTTCTGCATTCGGCAAATAAGTAAGAACACCCCAGTGATACGACTTTACAGGAGCAAAAGCAATGACCGACTGTTGTCCCACTGTTGATAATGCGTTCATACTACCGCTTTTTCCTTGCAGCACTTCTTGCACATAAGACAGTTTACCGACATTTTCATTTTTCAGCACCTGGTCTTTATCGGGATGAGCAATAAATGTCCCTTTATCATCGACCACATCGATATAGCCATTAGAGCCAATGGTTGTTCTTTCAGCCATATCCCAAACAGCCTTTAAGCTAATATCAGCCGCAAAAACGCCTAAAATTTTACCACTTGGATCTTTTATAGGTGCCGAAATCGTAATGGTAGGAGCATTTGTAAAAGAAGAAATATACGTATCAGTCAAAAAGGTATTTCCAGTCATCGCTCCTGTAAAATAATTTTTATCCGCCCGTTTTGCTAAAGTTCCCGATGTTCTAGCGATTTGCATCCCTGTACTATCCATAACATAAAGCAATTCAAATTGTGGATTTTTTTGCTGAGCTGCTATAATCATCGCCTTTATTTTTGCTGCATCCATAGAAGTAGCAGTAGGCGATAGCGCTAACGTTTCTGTCAAGCCCTTCGAATCATTCATAAATCGCTCAATTTCATTAGAAAGTTGATTCGCAATCGTTGTATTGCTGTCGACAATATTTTGTTCAGTGGAATCAATACTCAAATAAGCACTCACGCCACCTACAATCAGCGCCGAAAATACGGCAAAAGCAACGAACAATAATACCATCCTGAACTGCAATGTATTTCTTAACTTTTTAGTACTCATTCTGTCGTTTGTCTCCTCCATTCATTATTTAAATGAAATCACTTTTTATACCCAAACAAAAAACAGGCTATTGCCTGCTTGTTGTTCTCAACAAAAATAGCGTTGGCAGTCTGGCAATCATAAACAATTGTTCTTAGATCCATGACTTTGCGTCCCTAACTTTCGCTAGGTTTGCTCAATATCAAATTTTACCACAGCCTCTTTTAATTGCTGTAACGCTTTTACAAGAATACTGCCGGGACATGCAGCATCCTTAAAATCCATATCAGCAACCCAAAGCGGAATCAAATCATCCCTGCCAAAGTTTTAGTCCTTACCAATTTATCATTCGCCAAATTCTGCCAAATTCCTTCTTTACTCAAAAATTGTTCATTGATAATTGCTGATAAAAAAACTGAGCCTATGAAAAGGCTCAATCTTTTTTCTTCTCTATAATCACTTTAGAAGATTTATGTAATCCAAAACCATAATAACAAATAAGTAAAAACCCAAACCAAACAGGTCCCACACATAAGGCCACGCGCGTACCGGCATCAAAAGCCATAATAATCACAACAAATACTAAAAAAATCAAGGTTGCCCAATTACTAATGGGATAAAGAACAGCAGGATATTTTAATTGTGCCACCTCTTCAGATGTAAGACTTTGTCTAAATTTCAACTGGGCTAAAACAATAATACCCCAGACCCAAATAGCTCCGACTGTAGCAACGCTCGTCACATAAATAAACACCTCAGCAGGAACAAAATAATTCAATATGACACCAATAAACAAAAAGCAAAAAGAAACTAAAATACCATTGAATGGAACATGACGCTTACTAAGTTTTCCAAAAAATTGCGGTGCCTGTTGCTGTAGCGATAAGTTATAAAGCATCCTGCCTGTACTAAATATTCCACTATTGCAGGAAGAAAGAGCAGCTGTCAAAACAACAAAGTTAATAATTCCCGCTGCTGCCGTAATCCCTAATTTACTAAAAGTTAAAACAAAGGGACTACCAATCGCTTGGAGCTGATTCCACGGATAAAGACTCATAATAACACCTAAAGCACCTACGTAAAATATTAATATACGCCAAAATACTTTGTTAATGGCTGCTGGAATAGTTTTTTCAGGATGCTCGGCCTCTCCCGCAGCAACACCAATCAGTTCAATACCCAAATAAGCAAACATCACCATAACCAAAGACATAATAATACCCTTGATGCCTGTAGGAAAGAATCCACCCTGGCTATAAAGATTCGCAATACCAATCGGGATGCCATCGTTGCCGAGACCAAAGCAAATCATGAGTCCCCCTAAAACAATCATGACAACAATTGTCATCACTTTAATTAAAGCAAACCAAAATTCAAACTCACCAAAAGCAGAAACAGCAACAATATTCACAACAGTCATCACAACAAGCGCCAAAAGTGCCGGAATCCACTGCGGCAAATCTGGCAGCCAAAAATGAACATACACGCCGACAGCCGTGATTTCTGCCATACATGTAACTACCCACATAAACCAATAGGTCCAACCCGTAATATATCCGGCTAAAGGCCCCAGAAATTTATTTGCATAAGCGCTAAAGGAACCACTGACAGGATAGGATACAGCAAGCTCCCCTAACGACCTCATAATAAAGAAGATAAATATTCCACCAATAAGATAGGATAGTAATAATCCCGGCCCAGCCGTTTTAATGGCTGTTGCTGAACCAAGGAAAAGCCCTACCCCAATGGCACCACCTAAAGCAATGAGCTGAATATGTCTTTCCTTTAAACCACGTTCCAGTTTTTCTTCAAATTCCTTTTCCTGTTCCATTCTTCCACACTCCCCAATTAAAACTTAAACCTTTTTTCCGCGCGTTACCATAGATTCAGCTGTCTCCTATAATTTATAGTCTTTATTTGTAAAAATGCTCATAAATATAATTATATTATAATACAAATTCATTCGTAACTGCCGCAAAAATCTGGAAAACTTCTTCCTTTATAAAAGGATATTGAAATTTTGCGGCGAAGAAATTCTAAATAGTTAATTTCTGGTTTTAAAAAAGGTGCGTAAAAATATGTTTGAAAAAAATACAATTTATATTGTTGGAAATGCAAAAACGCAACAAAATAATCCAATTACGCTTCAGTACGGACAATTTTTTATCGGTTTTGTCATTGACAAAGAAACAGGTCTCATTATTGCCTGCGATGTTTCAGCCATTATCCAAACAACAACAGAATTTGTCAGCAGTCTCTTTATTGGCAAAAGCATAACAGCTGATACAGAGGAAATCCGCCAAGAACTTGAAACTCGCTATTTTGCGTCCTCGCAAAAAGCCATTTTAGTTGCTTTTAAAGACGCGCAAAAAAAATTCTGGAGTATTAAGGAAGGTAAAAAAATAGATTTGCTATAACTTACTTAACTAATAAATAAAACTTTTGCTGCTTTATTCACAATTGCGTTTGCTTATAAACAAACGTCTATGTAAATGAAACCCAGCAAGATAAGCCTGTCTTAGACGAGCTTATCTTGCTGTTTTTTATTTTAAAAAATTTTTTATTAGGGAGTGATGAAATGACGAAAGATGTAAACACCAAGCGTCTAGTACAACAGTTTATCGCCTTTGCCAAAATTGCCAGTCCGTCCCGACAAGAAGGCCTTTTCGCCTCTTATTTGACGAAAGAATTAGCATCTCTTGGCTTTCAAACGGAAACCGATTGGGCTGGCAAAACCATTAACGGCAATACGGGAAATCTTATTGCCACCCTACCTGCTACAGGTCCGGGTGATCCTTTCATGTTCTGCTGCCATATGGATACAGTCAAGCCTTGCGAAAATATTGAACCACTCGTAAATAACAATATCATTCATACAGACGGCACGACGATTTTAAGTGGTGATGATAAAGGCGGTATCGCCGCCATTCTCGAAGGCATACGGCAGGTACAGGAACAAAACATTCCCCATGGATTAATTCAAGTTGTCTTCACGATTGGTGAAGAAATCGGAATGTATGGCTCCAAAAATCTGGATTATAACAAAATCAAAGCTAAAAAAGCATTTATTTTAGATGCCGAAGGGCCCTTGGGTACCATCGTAATTCAAGGTCCCGCCAAAGACGTGATTACAGCAATCATCCATGGCAAAACAGCTCATGCCGGGTTATATCCAGAACAGGGCATTAGTGCTATTCAAGTCGGTGCCCAGGCCATTTCAAAAATGAAGTTACTCCGTATTGACGCTGAAACGACAGCCAATTTAGGTACCATATCCGGTGGCGAGGCAACAAATATTGTCGCTGATAAATTAGAAATTGTAGCCGAAGCCCGCAGCCTTTCGAAAGAAAAATTGGACGCCCAGAGTCAACATATGAAAGGCTGCTTTGAAAACGCTGCCCATGACGCGGGTGCCAAAGCCGACGTAAAAATTGAACGAAGTTACGCCCCCTTTCATTTAGCGCCTGATACGCCCGTTGTATTACAAGCTTATGCAGCCATGAAAAGGATTGGCTTAGAACCCAAGTTAGCCTCTACAAACGGTGGCAGCGACTGCAATATTTTCAATGCCAAAGGTATTGCTGCTGTGGATCTTTCCATTGGCATGCAAGATGTCCATACGAAAGAAGAGAGTCTTCACATCTCTGATTTAGAAACAGCTGCCCGTTTGATCGTAGCCATAATAGAAAGCAACTAAAGCCAAGGAGGTATTATGCTGTGAAAATTAAAGAAATTCGCATTGGTAAAGTAAGTATTCCCTTAAAAAAGCCCTTTAAAACTGCACTCAGGCAGGTAAACTCGGCTGAGGACGTCATTATCAAAATCATGACAAATACAGAGGCCATCGGTTTTGGCAATGCCCCTCCGACAGCAGTTATTACAGGTGACAGTCAAGATTCCGTCATTGCAGCCATTCGTGATACTATTGGACCCAAACTCATTGGTATGGATGTTGACAATATCGAAACCTTGATGACAACAATCGATACGGCCATGCTGCATAACCAGTCAGCAAAAGCCGCTCTAGACATTGCTATCTTTGATTTATTTGGCCAACTCCACAGCCTTCCCCTGTATAAATACTTCGGCGGATTTCGCAGTTCCATGACAACGGATTTGACGATTAGCGTCAATACGCCTGAAGAAATGGTGACTGATGCTTTTGAGGCCATCGCCGCAGGTTATACGGATCTCAAACTCAAAGTGGGAACAGACGCTGCCCTTGATATTGAACGTGTCAAAGCCATTCGTAAAGCCGTAGGACCTAATGTGAACATTCGTTTGGATGCCAATCAAGGCTGGAATCCCAAAGAAGCCGTCCGTACCATTCGCCAATTTGAAGATCTTGGACTCAATATTGAGCTCATCGAACAACCGGTAAAATTTTACGATTTTGAAGGTCTCAAATATGTGACAGATCATGTCGAAACCAATATTATGGCTGATGAATCAGCTTTTGGACCTTATGAGGTATTTAAGCTGCTTTCTATGCGCGCTTGTGATCTCATTAACATTAAACTCATGAAAGCGGGCGGTCTACATAATGCCATCAAGATTGCCCATTTTGCCGAAACCATGGGTGTCGAATGTATGATGGGCTGTATGCTTGAAAGCAAGGTAGGTATTACAGCAGCAGCAAGTATTGCTGCAGGAAAGAGAATCGTCACCAAAACTGATTTAGATGCGGCTGTATTGCTTGCTGAAGATCCTATTACAGGTGGCGTAAGTTTCTCCAAGAATCAGATAATCCTTCCTGATACACCGGGACTCGGCATTACACATATCGAAGGTTGGCAGGAAATCAAATAAAAATCCACTAAAGAAAGGGGAAATTTGTTATGGGAATTGCTGCTGACTTTAATATCTGGTGGGGCCTACTCGGATTATTACCGCTTCTCATCTATGTCGTACTTGTATTTCGCGATATGGACCCCTTACCTGTCACTGTATTATGCGTTCTCATCGGCGCTATTCTCACCCATCAGAGCCTCATATCCTTTGCAGATGTCATGTCCAAAGCCATGGGATCTTTCTTGGCCTTAGTTGGCTTAATTATCATGCTAGGTCGTGGGCTGGGTGAGGTCATGACAGAAGCCAAAGTCAGTCACACTCTCGTCCATCGAATCATCTATGGAATTGGTATCGACACAGAAAATAAAGCCATGCTTGGCATGATGCTGGCTTGTCTCGTTGTTGTTGGATTGCTTGGTACTATGGCTGGCGGCAATGCCATTTTAGCCCCTATTGTACTACCTATCGCAGCTGCCGCAGGTTTGTCACGCAGCACTGTCGGCGTTTTATTCCAAGCTTGCGGTGAAGAAGCACTCATCTTAGGGCCTTTTACTCCCCCTGTCGTAACTCTCATGGGATTAACGCACACCAACTACGGTGAAATGCTGCTAAAAGTGGCTCTACCTATTGCACTTGTCACACTTATTACAACATGGATTGTTGTTCATCGCATTCAAAAAGCAACAAAAAATAGCAATGCCTATGTCGTACCGGAAAACGTCGAACAATTTATACCGACAACAAGACAAACTCAGGCAAGCATACTCTTTGTTATTACTTTCATCATTGCTGTCGTATACGGTATTATAGCAAAAGCAGGCACAGCCTATGTCATCGTCGTTATGCTTAGTTTGTCGCTTATTACGGGTCTTGCAGGCGGACTATCGGTTGATCGCATTTCAAAGCTCGTTGTCAAAGGCATGGCAGGTAATGTAGGATTATTTATCCTGTTCCTCTTTCTCGAACCCTTTATGAATTTTGTTGAACAAGCAGGCGGATTCAAAGCACTGGCTATTATTTTCCAACCATTAGTGAACCTTGGCGGAAAGCCCTTTGTAGCCATCATGGGGGGATTAACAGGTGCCTTCGGGCTAACTGGCGCCACCGTTGCCGTCATGAAAATGCTCAATGATATGTTTGGAACCCTAGTCACTCAATTTGGTGTATCCATGGCCGCTTGGTCCGTCGGTTTAGTTGTAGCAACGCGTGTAGCCAATTTTGTCTATCCTGGCTCCAATATGTTTAGTTCCATGGGTTTTGCTGAATCACAAGATATTAAATCCATGATAAAAAATGGCGTCACTGTAGCCGGAGCCCAAATTGTCTTTCTCATCATTTATGCTTATCTATTTTCCTAAACCAAAGCCATAGGGCAAATGAATTTTGCTTCGTGAATGAAAGAACAAAAAACCCTGTCAAATATAAAGGAGGAAATAAAAATGAAACAAGGATTCATCAAAAACAAGGTCACGCTGTCTATTATGGTTTTCTGTAGTGTGCTTTGTCTCTATTCCTTCGCTCTACCTAGTGCAGTAAGTGCCGCACCCATTTCAGAACAATGGTTAAGTGACCAGGTAAAAAATTTACCCACACAAAAAACTACTGAGCATGCCATTTATGTTAAGCCCTTAGGGGTGGGTCAGGACAATCAGGCTGTCGTACTCAATTCGCATAAAATGGCATCGGCAAGTTTAATTAAAATTCCCATTATGATTGAGGCTTACAATCAAAAAAATCAAGGCTTACTCGATTTTAATGAAAAAATAACCATCAGACATGCGAATACCGTAGAAGGGGGTTCCATCTATAATTTACCGGACGGAACGACACTCACGATTGGACAAATTGTCGAACTCATGATTGTCCAAAGCGATAATACAGCCGCAAATATTCTAATTGATAAACTAAGCATGAAAAAAATCAATGCCATGATTGACAGCCTGGGCTGCAAGGACACGATATTGCAGAGAAAAATGATGGATTTTGAAGCAGCCAAACAAGGACGTCAAAACTACACCTCTGTAACAGACATTGCTAACTTGTTAGAAAAATTATATAAACTGCAGTGTCTGGATCCAGCAAGTGACCAAGCAATGCTTGATACCTTAGCTCGCCAAGAAGACAATACAGCCATTCCCGCCCAATTGCCTCATCATATTACGATTGCTCACAAAACAGGCGAATTAGATGGTATGAATTACGATTGCGCCATTGTATATGGTCAAAGTCATGACTATATTCTCTGCATCATGGCTGAAAATGTAAAAGACGAGCCTCATGCCTTTTATGACATGTCCGCTATTTCGCTAGCCATTTATGACCAGATTGGTCGCTAACGAAGTGAAAAAGAGGGGAGTTTCCCGGCGCTTGGCGCCAGGAAACTCCCCTTTTATATCTTGGTACTAAAAATCAGGAAACATCCTTGGACACAGAAGAATCCGAAGACTTGTGTAATCCAAAAGCATAATAACATACCAACAAAAATCCAAACCAAATGGGACTCACATATAAAGCAACTCGTGTATCTGCATCGAAAGCCATAATAATCAATACAAATACTAGAAAAATCAACGTAGCCCAATTGCTCACAGGATAAAATGGAGCAGGATATTTCAGTTGAGTTACTTCATCAGCCGTAAGACTGGCTCTAAATTTCAGCTGCGCCAAAACAATAATACCCCAAGTCCAAATAGCCCCTGTTGTAGCAACACTTGTAACATAGATAAATACTTGAGCAGGTACCAAATAATTCAAGACAACACCAATAAATAAGAAACAAAAAGAAACCAAAATACCATTGAATGGGATATGTCGCTTGCTCAGTTTGCCAAATATTTTCGGTGCTTTATTCTGCAAAGACAAATTATAAAGCATCCTTCCTGTACTAAAAATCCCACTATTACAAGAAGACAAAGCCGCTGTCAGCACGACAAAATTAATAATGCCTGCCGCTGCAGTAATACCTAATTTATTAAAAGTCAGAACAAAGGGACTGCCAATCGTCCCCAACTGATTCCATGGATAAATACTCATAATCACACCAAGTGCACCCACGTAGAAAATCAAAATTCGCCAAAGTACCTTATTAATAGCAGCTGGAATGGTCTTTTCCGGATTTTCTGCCTCACCTGCTGTAACACCAATAAGTTCAATTCCCACATAAGCAAACATGACCATAACCAAAGACAGGATGATCCCCTTCAGTCCCAGCGGGAAAAGTCCTCCATGACTATAAAGATTAGTAATTCCAATCGGGACGCCACCATTTCCCAAGCCAAAACAGATCATCAAACCACCCAAAACAATCATTACAACAATCGTAACCACTTTTATTAGAGCAAACCAAAATTCGAATTCACCAAATGCTGAAACAGCAACAATATTCACAACAGTCATCGCAACAAGTGCCAAAAGTGCCGGTATCCACTGAGGTAAATCAGGCAGCCAAAAATGAATATAAACTCCCACAGCCGTAATCTCAGCCATACAAGTCACAATCCACATGAACCAGTAGGTCCAACCTGTGATATATCCTGCCAAGGGTCCAAGAAACTTATTGGCATAGGCACTAAAAGAGCCACTAACAGGATACGATACCGCCAACTCTCCCAAAGATCGCATCATAAATAAAATAAAGATCCCCGCAATAATATAAGAAAATATTAATCCCGGACCAGCCGTTTTAATCGCTGTTGCTGACCCAAGAAACAGTCCTACTCCAATGGCCCCACCCAAAGCAATTAACTGAATATGTCTTTCTTTCAAACCACGCCGCAACTCTTCTTCAAATTCCTTTTCTTTCGCCACTGTTGTACACCTCTCAATAAAGATTAGGGTGTTTCCCACGTGTATAATGAATATTCCGCTACGAGAAGAACCTGAAAATTTTCCGTAGCGGAACCCATAATAAAATCAACTGTTTAACTTTAGCGTAATGAGCAATCAATAATCACGAAGAATTTCATCCACAGAAGTAAATGATAAATCAAGTGCATCCGCGACGGCCTTAAAAGTCACTTTCCCAAACGCCGTATTCAACCCTTTCGCCAACCCCGGATCTTCTGTTAAGGCTTGTTTCCATCCCTTATTAGCAATACTTAAAGCATAAGGCAATGTCGAATTAGTCAATGCGATCGTCGAAGTCCTTGAGGCAGCTCCAGGAATATTCGCCACCGCATAATGAACTACACCATACTTTACATAAACTGGATCAGAATGAGTCGTTACTCGATCAATCGTTTCAACAGCCCCGCCTTGATCAATGGCTACATCAATAATGACAGAACCCGGTTCCATCGTCTTCACCATAGCTTCCGTAACCAATTTAGGCGTCATAGCACCAGGAATTAATATACAACTAACAAATAAATCCGCCTTCTTAACCCACTGTGCAAGCACATAGGGATTCGAAACAATCGTTTCTACTCGACCACCAAAAATATCATCCAAATAGGCCAGCCTTTCTGGGTCCATATCAAGAACAGCCACTCTTGCTCCTAGCCCGACTGCCATTTTCGCAGCATTCAGTCCTACCGTCCCACCGCCTAAAATAACGACCTGTGCCGATTCCGTACCAGGAACCCCTCCTAGGACAATACCTTTACCACCATACTGTTTCTCTAAATACTGAGCACCAATTTGTACCGCCATTCTCCCTGCTACACGACTCATGGGGGATAACAGGGGCAGTGTATTTTTCGCATCACGAATCGTCTCATAAGCAATACCAATGACTTGTTTATTGAGTAAAGCTGCCGTCAATTCCGGCTCTGGCGCTAAATGAAGATAGGTAAATAAAATTTGACCTTGATGAAATAAATCGTATTCTGCTTTTAAGGGCTCCTTCACTTTGACAATCATATCAGACTGATCAAATACTTCTTTTCGCAGCCCCAACTTCGCACCCGCTGCTACATAGCTGTCATCAGAAAAACCGCTCCCCTCGCCAGCTCCTTTTTCAACAACTACCGTATGTCCAGCTCCTACTAAAGCATGACATCCGGCAGGCGTCAATCCAACTCGAAATTCATGATCTTTAATTTCTTTTACTGTACCTACAATCATTTGTTATCCCTCCAACAAAGTAATTTAGTGATTCACAATCATCACATCATTAAATATTTGCAATATTCATGCCAAATAAACATAGTCGCTTTTCCCCCGGAAAAAGCGACTATAAGAAATAAGAAAATATTTTTTTGGAACGCTTTGATTCCAATTGGTGCAATTCTATTCCACGGTAAAAAAATCCAAGCCATATTTTTTCATTTTTCTCAAAACGGATGTGTGTGAAAGACCTAACGCCTTGCCTAAAGCCCGCGAGGTATGATAATGGCGAAGCCCTTCCTTTAATACCTCATATTCCGCTTGATCAGCAACTTCAGTAATGCTGCTTTTATTCGATCCTACATGAGATTGTATCTGTTTAGGTGCATATTCATAATCAAAATAAATATGTTTCGTCAAAATAGTCGAACTGGAAATTAAATTAACAGCACGTTCAATCACATTTTCCAATTCTCGAATATTACCAGGCCATGGATATTGTATTAACTTAGACATCGCTGTTTCACTAATCGTACTGATTGTTTTATGCAATCTTACCGAAAATCGCTGCGAAAATTCCTGAACAAGCAAGGGAATATCTTCCCGACGCTCCCGTAGCGGCGGAATAAACAGTGGAATGACATTCAGCCGATAATACAAATCTTCGCGAAACAAACCTTCAGCAACCATTTTTTCTAAATCTCGATTTGTTGCCGCTAAAATCCTTACATTCACTTGGATTTCTTCCGCACTGCCTATTTTTCTCATTTTTCCATCTTGTAACACGCGCAAAATTTTGGCCTGCAATTTAAGCGGCATTTCGCTGATTTCATCCAAAAACAGCGTCCCGCCTTTGGCAAATTCAAATAGTCCTATTTTGCCGCCTTTATCAGCTCCAGTAAAAGCGCCTCTCTCATATCCAAATAATTCGCTTTCAAGCAGATGTTCAGGAATAGCAGCGCAATTGAGCGGAACAAATTTTTCATTTGATCGTATAGAAGCCGCATGGATAGCACGCGCAACCAATTCCTTTCCTGTTCCTGTTTCTCCCCGAATCATGACGGTAGAATCACCTGACGCGATAGATTGAATGGTTTTTACTACTCTCTGCATAGCCTTGGTCTGATAGATGATCTGATGAAAAACCTGCTGATAACTTCCAGTAAATGAATCCACTAGTTTACGCACATCATGGATATCTTTGAGAATGGCTACCGCCCCAATAATGCGCCCTAATCCGTCCTTAATCGGACGGCCGCTTGTTAAATAATGGCTACCCATTTTTTCTAAAATAATTTCCCGATTATCATAAGTAATTCCATTAATTAGAGAATCCATCAAGGGAAGCTCTTGAGAAAAAACTTCCGTCAACAAATGCCCGATCACCTGACAATAAGGTAACCGGACAATTTTTTCAGCAGCTGGATTATACTGAGTAATTCGCTTCTTATCATCGATGGCCATAATGCCATCACTGACTGACGCGAGAATAGCCCTTAATTGTTCATTTGCTTGCTGATGGGGCATTAATTGAATTGCATTCACATCCACAATACAAGGAATATTTTTTAACCGTTCTATAATACAGGCTTCTTTGTCTTCTGGCAAAGTTTCAAACTCCAGATATAATGTGTTTGGCTCGACTTCCATCGATACAATATTTATTTGAGCCTCTACTAGCAAACGCGATATATCATCAACAAGCCCAATACGATCCACATTAGGAAGGGAAAAACAGCTAGTATTCATGACTGATGCCCCTTTTCGCAATTAATTGATATTCTAAAATGGATAAATTCACCAAAGGGGAGAAAAATCCTCTTTACTGAACGCCAACAGCAGAAAGGAAAAAGGATTTTCGCACCATAATAGCCACGAAAATCCTTGTTCAATCGTTTAATTTTAGATAATTCCCTCTACATGAAGCATACTCTGGGCAATAATAGTGGCAAACACAAAGGTGCCTGTATAAACAACAAGAGCAACAACAATAATTTTCCAGGACATCTTTTTAAACATTTCAAGATCTTTGCCAACAGACAGTCCTGCGTAAGCCAATATTAACGTACACAGAGCCAGAAAATCCACATTTTCTACATACTTTGTAACAAATGATGCCACAGGAGATAAGGGTGATGCAACAAATATAGCAAGCAGTGAAATCCAAAAAACCATGGGAAGTTTAAGCGGCATAATGTGTGTTACAAGAATACCTAATAAGGTAATGACAAGCAAAATAGCATAACCAATAGCCGCATCCATAATGGGATGATGATAGCCGATGACATTGGCAGCAATACCAATAATGCCTGTAACTAAAAATACAACAACTTGTTCCGTCCATCTCATTTTGTAGCACCCCCCTTTTCTTGTCGCCGACCAATAATCGGAGTCAGCACTTTATACAAATAATTCGTCACAGGAAGTGAAATAAATAGACAGAAATAAATGCCAATGATCGTCGTAAGTAGATTACTTGCCCCAGCATACATCAAAATTTCATTTTTATGATCAGGGAAAACTGCGGTAATAGCACCTGTAGCAGCCGCCATCATACTCCCTGAACCAACACCAGCCCCCATGGCTAAAGCATAAGGGTGAAAAATTTGCAGCGCTGCCATACAGCCAGCAATTAAGCCGACCCATACGGCGCCAAACACAGTACCACAAATATAAACGGACATAACGCCACGGCCTTCAGGCGAATCCAATCCATATTTTTCAGCAATAATAGCAATATTAGGTTCGCGGTCAATCGAGAACGTTGCCCCGACTGCCTCGCGCCCCATCCCGAGAAAAATAGCTAGCGGCAAACCTACGATAACGGTACCCAAAAAATGGCCGAGTTCCTGCACCGAAAGAGCTAACCCCGAACTTAAGAGTTTTCCTACAGAAGGACCAATAACCGTCCCCAGTTTCGTCACTAAGAGCAGTGTTAGAATACTCAAAACTGCTGACGCATGATTCATGTGCTCCAGTTTTACTAGTTTAAGTTTGGGCCAACTGATAAATCCTCCGATAATCATGGCATAAAGCATGGGCAAAAATAACAATACACCCGGCCCAATTGTTACCTTATGTGTTCCAATCATTTCACAAATTACAACTAAAATAAGTGCCAATACATGTAGCTTCCAATTTTTCAATACGTTCAAAATCGCAAACTCCTTTCTATTAAATAAAATCGTTTTGTATACAATCTTCTTCATAAAAACCTTTTTCATTGTATGATCTAAAAAGACACACGTCGATTGATAGTATACAGAGAAATTATAATCTTTTTTTTTGCACTTTACCAGCCTAAATTGACATAAAAACTTTAAACTACACAAATACGTGCAAAGAATCTATAATGAATAATGATATCATAAGGAGATGAGTTCATTGAACAAAGAAATTCTAAAACAAAAGGTAACTGCAGCCATTCTTGCCCATAAAGATGAAATCTTTTCACTGGCCCAATCCATTGTAAAAGAACCGGAAATGGGGTTTAAAGAACATAAAACAGCTGCCAAAATAGCCGATGTTTTTACAAAGCATCATATTTCACACGCCACTGGCCAAGGAATTACCGGCATAAAAGCGTTGTTACCAGGAAGAACACATAACCGCAAAATTGCTGTTTTAGGTGAAATGGATGCCATCACCTGCGTAGACCATCCCATGGCGGATGCGACAACTGGGGCAGCTCATGCTTGTGGTCATCATGCCCAAATTGCCGCCATGGTTGCTGCCAGTATTGGTCTCAAAGAATCGGGCGTCATGGAGGACTTAGACGGCGATGTCATTCCTTTTGCCGTACCTGCCGAAGAATACGTTGAAATTGAATATCGGAATCGCCTTCGTCGGGAAGGAAAAATTAAATACCTCGGCGGCAAATCCGAACTAATTCAGCGTGGTGCCTTTGATGATGTCGATATGGCCATGATGATCCATCTTGCTACAGACGGCGATTCTCATCGCACCGTCTATATTGGTGGAACAAGCAACGGATTTCTCGGCAAAATGATTCGCTTTATTGGCCGTGAGGCCCACGCTGCAGGGGCACCCCATGAAGGTATTAATGCTCTCAACGCAGCCATGGTTGCCCTCATGGCTGTTCATGCACAACGTGAAACTTTTCGGGACGAAGACCATGTACGCTTTCACCCCATCATCACCAGTGGCGGCGATCTCGTCAATGTCATTCCAGCTGATGTTCGCATCGAAAGCTATGTTCGCGCTAAAACCATCGAAGCCATTATGGATGCAAACAAAAAAATCAACCGGGCATTAAAAGGCGGCGCCTCCGCCATTGGCGCCGAAGTAGAAATTACAGATTTACCAGGTTTTCTACCTCTCGCCAATGATAATAACCTAACTGAACTCTTTAAAGACAATGCCCTTACACTCCTTGGACCCGATTCCATCATTCCCTTGGAGCACCATGCGGCAAGTACAGACATGGGAGACTTATCGCACATCATGCCTGTTGTTCATCCCTGGATTGGCGGCGTGAGTGGCAATGCGCACACACGGGACTTTAAAGTTGTTGACCCCGAAATGGCGTATCTCATTTCGGCACAATGTATGGCTATGACCATCATTGACCTTCTTGCTGATGGTGCCACAAAGGCAAAACAAGTCTTAACGTCCTATCAGCCGAAAATGACGAAAGAGGAGTATATCACTTTCATGGACTCCATTCACTAATCTTCCAATAAAAACTGCCCATCCCTTACTCAAATAGTAAGCGATGGGCAGTTTTTTTAGTCACGCAAAAGATTGTTCCGTTCTTTCAATAATTTCATTTTGCAATTCCCGATCTAAATTATTGAAATGATCACTATAGCCTGCTACCCGAACGATTAAATCTTTATAATCATCCGGATGATTCTGAGCATCAATTAATGTTTTCCGATCAATCACATTAAATTGAATATGGTGTCCGTCCAAGCTAAAATAAGTTCGAATCAAAGCAGTCAGATTTTCTAACCCCTGGTCCCCAGCCAGCACGGCGGGAGTAAATTTTTGATTAAGCAAGGTACCACCCGTTCTGATGTGATCCATTTTCGACGCTGATTTGATTACGGCTGTCGGACCTTTACGATCAGCACTTTTTTCTGGAGATATGCCTTCGGATACTGGTTTATAGGCTCGCCTTCCATTGGGACTCGCTCCCATGACCGACCCAAAGTATACGTGGCAAGTCGTTGGCAGCATATCAATGCGGTATACCCCGCCTCTCATCGTCTTACGGCCTGTCACCTCATCATGATACAGGTTAAATGCTTCTGTCATAATTTGATCAGCGTAATCATCATCATTGCCATATTTCGGTGTCCGGTTGGTTACTAAATTAAAGATAGAATCATGACCCACAAAATCGTCATCTAAGGCTTGCAAAAGTTCTTTCAACGTAAAACGTTTTTGTTCATAAATATTATACTTCAAAACAGACAAACAATCCGTTAAGGTCCCAATGCCAACCCCCTGAATATAGTTGGTATTATAACGTGCACCACCGGCATTATAATCCTTGCCGCTTAAAATACAGTCGCTCGTAATAATGGACAGGAAGGGCACAGGCATATGCTTCGCATAAAGAAGTTCAATAATATTATTCCCTTGTACCTTCACATCGACAAAATAGTGGAGTTGTTGCTTAAAAGCAGCAAAAAGTTCTTCATAGGTTTTAAAATCTTCGGCAAAGCCCGTTTTGAGTCCCAATTGTTTCTGGGAAACTTGATCAAAACCATTCGTAAGCGTAAGTTCCAGTATTTTCGGCAAATTAAGATAGCCTGTCAGAATATAGGCTTCTTTCCCCCAGGCGCCTGTTTCTACGCAACCACTTGACCCACCTTGTCTGGCATCAGCAATATCCTTGCCGGCACGCAATAATTCTTCAACAATCTCATCAGTATTATAAAATGCTGGCTGTCCCCATCCTTTTCGGGATATTTCACAAGCCTTCTTAATAAACTGATGCGGCGTTTTTTTACTAATTTGCACATTAGAACTCGGCTGTAATAATTTCATTTCATCCATTGTCTCAAGAATTAAATAAGATACCTCATTCACACCGTCGGCGCCGTCGGCGTTAATACCCCCAGTATTAATATTGGCAAAATCCGTATAAGTACTGCTTTCTTTTAAGGTAATACCGACTTTGGGCGGTGCCGGCTGATTATTAAATTTTACCCATAGGCATTCCAACAATTCCTTGGCAGACTCTCTGGTAAGTGTTCCATCAGCTACTCCTTTTTGATAAAAAGGATACAAATGCTGATCCAGTCTGCCTGGGCTGAAAGCATCCCAAGGATTAATCTCCGTTGTAACCCCGATATGGACAAACCAGTACATCTGAATCGCCTGAGCAAAGGTTTCCGGCTTATGCGCTGGAACAACGTCGCAATTGGCTGCAATGGAGAGTAAATCAGCCCTTTTTATCTCGTCTTTTTCAGTAGCTGCCAGTTTTCTTGCATACGCAGCATAACGTTTACTATAAGCTATAATGGCATCACAACAAATGCTCATCGCTTCCAGCTGATTTTTTTTCGCGTAAAACTCTTCATCATGTAAACCATCCAACCTTGCTATCTGTTGTTGAATGTCTTTCTTAAAATCAAGAAATCCGCGTTGGTACATTTTCCCGTCCGCTACGGTATGACCGGGACCCCTCTGTTCCATGAATTCAGTAAAAATACCGTTTTCATAACAATCAATCCACTCGGGTGCCATCCGGTCCATAATTAATTTACGCATGGAGCGATTTTTCCAGAACGGAATAATTTTCTCTGTCTGAACCTTTCTTGCTTCATCATTAACCTTGAAAAATATTATTTTCCTTTTATCCATCACATCAAAATCTTCAAGTGTATGACAGCATAATTCGGGAAAGATCGGTGCAGATTGGGGCAGTTCCCCTTTTTCGCCTACAATCAGCTCCCCATCATTGATACACAATATTTTATTCTCCATAATATGTTGAAAGGTAAGTGCCCGCAAAATAGGGGTTTCTACTGTGCCAAGATATTTTTCATAGGCTTCCGTAACCAGCCTAGCTCGTTCAATCGACAGATGAGGCTCCGCATTGACACTTTGCTCCCGCAATTTTTGAATCCTTTCATTCATCCCTCGACGTTCCATCATTCATCCTCCAATCATTATTTGGTAATTTCGATTTTTAAACATTGCCGCAATCGCTTGCAAGCGTTCATCAGACGGAATTAAAAATTTTTCCCCACAATATTCTACGTCTAATTTATGATATTTTCCTTTAGCAATATCATGATAAGGCAAAAGATGAATCGAATAAATATGAAGAGAACTTGCAAAATCGATCACGTTTTGGATCTCTTCATCGTTCGTATTAATACCCTCAATCAGAGGTAGACGTAAATCAATTTTCGCTCCCTGATCAGATAATAGCCGCAAGTTTTTCAAAATCAAAGCATTATCCTGTCCTGTATAACGATAATGAAGATCTGGGTCCATCAATTTAATATCATAGAGAAAAAGATCAACATCATTCACAATGCGGAGAAAATTCTCACTTGGTGCATAGCCACAAGTATCCATGACAACGGAGATTCCACTATCTTTGCAGGCCTTGATAAGTTGTTCGACAAAATCAATCTGCATCATCGCCTCCCCACCGGACAGTGTCACACCACCACCAGAATGTTCATAAAAGGAACGATCCTTCTCAATTTCAATCATAAGTTCGGGAACAGTATAATCTTTGCCAACAACTTCCCGGGCATTCTTGCAGCAATAATCAATACAAGCACCGCAAACCTTGCAGCGGCCCCGATCATAAACCAATTTGTCATACCGCCAAGTAATGGCTTGCTCTGGACAGTGTTGTTCGCATTGACCACATTGCGTGCAGCGATCAGGATTTACCATCATTTCGGTGCAATAATTTTGACTTTCTGGATTATGGCACCACTGACAAGCTAGCGGACACCCCTTAAAAAATATCGTTGTTCGAATTCCAGGTCCATCGTGTACGGAAAATTTCTGGATATTAAAAATCAAGGCCCCTTGCACATCATCACCTCCAATTTACAAATCATCGTTCGCCAAAGTCAGTTATTTCTCTACCATATAGGGATAAGCAACCACGGTGCGAGGAACGAGGGTCTCCTTAATTGCCCGTTGACTTATCCAACGATTTAAGTTGACAGCACTGCCTGCTTTATCATTTGTTCCTGATCCACGGCTACCACCGAATGGTTGTTGTCCAACAACTGCACCAGTCGGCTTGTC